>JAVEYB010000012.1 GCA_034003725.1 Candidatus Zixiibacteriota bacterium | reverse complement strand
ATCGATCTCACAACGGGAGCATCGGTGACACTCCTCCAACCGGTGCAGAAACAGAAACTGTAACCAATGTCCTGACACAATATGTAACACATGTCTTGACACCGTACACCGTCTTCGAACCCGCCACATCGTGTGCCTGGCGTACTTGTCGCGTCATGGGCTACATTGCCGGACGCAATCGACACCTGACGGTGCTTCAATCCCGTGCGTAGTGTACGCCCCCGTGCACCACGGACCCTCAACTACATACACCCGGCGTAAGCTCTTGTAGGTCAGCTCCGGTCGCGGTTGCAGCCCCTGTCAGGTCGCGGCAAAACATTCGAGCGACCGGTGCTGACATCCCGCTATCTGTACCCTACCTGTCCGAACGCCTGTACCCCACCCATCCCGTGCCTGTGGCCCACCTAATTGTCCCGCCGCGGAGGGGCCGGCAGGTGGGAGTCTTCGATTTCGCAGGGGAGAGCATTTATCGAGATGCCCATCCCGCCTGCCGCTCCATCCGCCTGCGGTGGACTCCGCTAACGGTGGGCCTCAGATATACGTGGCCACAGTCCAACAGAACGCAGTTCTGTCATTCCCTCGAAAGAGGGAATCTATCCTTGAAAGGAGAGACAGAACGCAGTTCTGTCATACCGGCCCGCCTGCGGCGGGGTATCCAGCAGAATCGCTTTTTGCACAATCCGTAGGGCAGGACCTGAATCCGCCGCGACGCCTGTGCGCCGAAGCAGCGGATGAAGCGCTCCGGCCTTGGAAATACGCCCGACCTGCCTGTACCCCACCTATCCGAATGCCTGTGGTCCAGCTAAAGGTCCCGCCCTTGCGGGGCCTGCAGGTGGGACTCCTGAATTCTGCGATGGCGCTCCACACTTGCAGCCCCGCTCCCCCCCAAAAAAAGTGCCGTCAGGCGGTCTCCGCCCGACGGCACTGGGTTGGTATTGGTGGATACCCGTTCTCACGGGTATGACAAGGGATATCGCTCAGCCTTTCAACGCCTTGAAATACTCCCTGTTCATCTTGGCGATCCCCTTTACGCTGATCTCTTTCGGGCAAACCGCCTCACACTCATAGTAGTTCGTGCAGTTGCCGAATCCTTCCTTGTCCATCTGCGCGACCATCGCGCGCACCCGCCGTTCGGCTTCCACCTTCCCCTGCGGCAGAGCCGCAAGATGCGTGATCTTCGCCCCGACAAACAGCATCGCCGACGCGTTTTTGCACGCCGCAACACAGGCGCCGCAGCCGATACACTGCGCGAAATCCATCGCCTCGTCGGCGTCCGACTTCGATATCGGGATCGCGTTGGCGTCGGGGGCGCCGCCCGTATTCACCGAGACGAACCCGCCCGCCTGCATGATGCGGTCAAACGCCGAACGGTCGACCACGAGATCTTTGATCACCGGAAACGCTTTGGCCCGCCACGGTTCGATATAAATCTCGTCGCCGTCCTTGAAATGGCGCATGTGAAGCTGACAGACCGTGGTCGCACGCTCCGGTCCGTGCGGAATGCCGTTGATGACAAGCGAGCACGTGCCGCAAATCCCCTCGCGGCAGTCATGATCGAAATGAATCGGATCGATCCCTTTGTGAATCAGACCCTCGTTGACCACATCGAGCATTTCCAAAAAGGACATGTGCTCGTTGATGTCCGTGGCTTGATAGGTCTCCATCCGCCCTTTATCCCGGGCGTTTTTCTGTCGCCAGACATGTAAGGTCAGGTTCATTATTTGTAGCTCCTTGTCGCCAGTTCCACGTTCTCGAACTTCAGCTCCTCCTTGTGGAGCCGGGGCGCCTTACCCTCTCCCGCATATTCCCACGCCGCGACATAGCAGAAGTCCTTGTCGTTGCGCACCGCCTCTCCGTCCGGGGTCTGGTGCTCCTCGCGGAAATGGGCCCCGCAGGACTCATCGCGGTTCAGCGCGTCGTAACACATGATCTCGGCGAACTCCAGAAAGTCGGCCACACGACCGGCTTTCTCCAGCGACATGTTCATCTCGAGCCCCTCACCGAGTACATTGACGTCGCTCCAGAATTCCTCCCGGATCTTCGGAATGAGGGAGAGGGCCTTCTTCAGCCCGGACTCGTTGCGGCCCATGCCGCAGTAATCCCACATCACTTTGCCCAGCTCGCGGTGGAAATGGTCGACCGTTTGCTTGCCGCGAATCGACAACAGCTTCTTCACCCGGTTGTTCACGTCCTCTTCCGCCTTTTTGAACTCCGGATGGTCTGTCGTCACCTTCGACGGTCCGGTGCGGACATAAAAATCGCCGATCGTATACGGAAGCACGAAATAGCCGTCGGCCAGGCCCTGCATCAGCGCCGATGCCCCAAGCCGGTTGGCGCCGTGGTCGGAGAAGTTCGCCTCCCCGATCACGTGCAGACCGGGAATGTTGCTCATCAGGTTGTAATCGACCCACAGGCCGCCCATGGCGTAGTGCGATGCAGGGAAAATGCGCATGGGAACGGTGTACGGGTCCTCGCCGGTGATCCGCGCGTACATCTGGAACAGGTTGCCGTACCGGTCCTCGATGACACTCCGTCCCAGCCGCTTGATGGCGTCGGCGAAATCGAGATACACACCGAGGCCCGTCTCGCCGACGCCACGACCGTCGCCGCACACTTCTTTGGCGGCTCGCGACGAAATGTCCCTCGGCGCAAGGTTGCCGAAACTCGGATACTTGCGCTCGAGGTAGTAGTCTCGCTCACTTTCCGGAATCTCGTTCGGCGGTCGTTTGTCACCCTTGTTCTTCGGCACCCAGATCCGTCCGTCGTTACGGAGCGACTCGGACATGAGCGTCAGTTTCGACTGGTAGTCGCCCGACACCGGGATGCAGGTCGGGTGAATCTGCGTGAAACAGGGATTGGCGAACAATGCCCCCTTCCGGTACGCGCGGTGCGCGGCCGTCACGTTGCACCCTTTGGCGTTGGTCGACAAATAGAAAACGTTTCCGTATCCACCGGTCGCCAGAACCACCGCGTCGGCGGCATACGACTTCACCTCGCCGGTGACCATGTTGCGCGTCACGATGCCCCGCGCGATACCGTCCACCAGCACCAGTTCGAGCATCTCGTGGCGATTGTACATTTTGACTTTGCCCAACCCGATCTGCCGCGAGAGTGCCTGATACGCCCCCAGCAGCAACTGCTGGCCGGTCTGGCCGCGCGCATAAAAAGTCCGCGAAACCTGTGCCCCGCCGAATGATCGGTTGGCCAGCGTGCCGCCGTATTCGCGCGCGAATGGGACGCCCTGGGCGACACACTGGTCGATAATCTCCGAAGAGACCTGCGCCAGGCGGTATACGTTGGCCTCGCGCGAGCGAAAATCGCCACCCTTGATGGTGTCGTAAAACAACCGCCAGATCGAGTCGCCGTCGTTCTGGTAATTCTTTGCGGCGTTTATGCCGCCCTGCGCGGCTATCGAGTGGGCGCGCCGAGGAGAATCCTGGTAACAAAAACACGATACGTTGTAGCCCAGTTCGGCCATCGACGCGGCCGCCGAGGCTCCGGCAAGGCCCGACCCGACTATGATCGCGCTGTATTTGCGTTTGTTCGCGGGATTGACCAGCTTCATCTCGAACCGGTGCTTGTCCCACTTCTCCGTCAGGGGTCCCGAAGGCACTTTTGATACGAGCTGCATGACTTACATACCTCCCTGCGGAAGTTTGATCATCCCTGCCAGCACCGACACCGGCATCGAAATGTAGCCGAGAAACAGAATCACCGACACGGTTACGCTGATCCTGTCCAGCGTCGTCTGGAACCGGGGATTGTTGAGCCCCATCGATTGAAACATACTCGTAATACCGTGGCTCAGGTGATAACAAAGCAATCCGACTGCGATGACATAAAACAGCGATACCCAGACATTCTGAAATCCCAGTATCATCATCGAGTAAACATCATGCCGCCCCTGTGCATCAACCAGCGTCTTGAACGCTGGATTGGTGACTTGAAGCGTGAAGTGCGCCAGATGATACGCCACAAAGGCGAAAACTATCAGCCCTGTCCAAATCATTGTCCGCGACGACAACGACGCTTTGCGATACCGACGGTACGCGTACGGTTCGGGTCGCGATGCGACGTTCTCCAGCTTGAGCTGGATCCCCTTCCAGATGTGGATGACGATTATCGCGAACAGGATCGCCCGAATAATCCACAAAAGCGGTCCCAGATTCTTCAGGGTCTCGGCGTAGTGGTTTATCTGATCCTGTCCTAAAAAAATCTGCAGGTTGCCCACCATATGGCCGATCACGAACAGCAGAGCAAAAAGCCCTGAAACGGCCATGAGATACTTCTGACCAAGGGAAGTGCTGGTGAGGGCTTGGACAACCGTAGATGATCGAGACGTCGTAGCGGTGCTCATAAACGTATCCCTTATGGTTTATATTAGGCGAAAATAACCGCCTTCGTCTAGGCAGTCAAACGAAAAATGCGCCAAGAACTTAGACGGATATACCCGGAACCTTTTACCCTCCCGTCAAATGACGAAAATATCGGCCGCAACGCCCCATATAGGAGCCGTATGCTGCCCCCGCTCGGGAAAAAACTCGGCTCCGAACGATCCTCCGACGGGTATAAGGCCGAAAGACCGGACAGGGTTGACAGTACCGGACCAATGTTGTATTTTGGCCTTCCTTCGACCCCGTGTGTCACGGTTGCTGTAGAGAACTAATCGACCTGCAATAACAGGAGTCCTTCATGCGTTTACAGCGAGTAGTTTCGTTCACCATCGCGGCCTCATTGCTCGTGGCGGCGATTGTCTTCGCTCAGGAGAAAACGGCCAAATCCGAACTGAAACCGCCGGCCGTCGAACTTCGCCTGTCCGGCCCCGGAGCCGTTGACGAAGGGACCATCAAGAAGGGCCAACCCGTAAGCCTCGATTTGTATTTCTCGAATGACCAGGACCGCCGAGGATTCTCGATGGGCTTCAAGCTGTTCTCCAAAGATATCAAAAATATCGTCCACCTTCAGGACAGCGGCAACGGCCTCAATAAGGGCGGCGACGTCAAAGGATTCAACGGCTTCGAGGACAAGTCGGTGTTTGATCTCGGAGGCGTCTGGGTCAGCGAACGCAGCTGGGACGGCACGCTGCCCGACACCGTCGGATTCGGCGGCGTCACCGTGCGCGGTTTCTATGAACCCCACGATATGATGCGCGTCCTCTCACTCAACGTCAAAGTCATGGAACCCGGCACCCTTATGGTCGACAGCACCTTCTTCCCCCCGGGCGGGTACTGGAAGTACGGCAACGACGATAAGGCGGCATGGGGCGGACCCTATCTGTTCAGAGTCGTCGACTAAACTCGTACACCACGGGGCCCGCCCCTCGGCGGGCCCTTTTTTGTGCCATGAAGTTGCTTCGCCACATACTCGCGACCGCCCTGGTCGCATTCGGCTCCCCCGTCGTGGCGGCCGACGATTCGGCTGATACCACCGGCGCCGACCCTAGGGTCACCCTGTACCTGCCCCGCGTCACCGCGACCGCCGACAGACCGGTCGACACGGTTAGCGTGACTATCCAGACTCGATCAACCGAGGTCGCGGGCTTCGACCTCAAAATCGGCTGTGACTCCCGGCTCGTGTCCATCATCGAGATTCTCCCCGGCGAAATCCCCGACTCCTGCGACTGGGAATACTTCAACTCCCGGGATCTGTACGACCCCATGGATCCCCAGCGCCCCTCCTCGCTGTGGAAAATCGTCGCCCTCGCCAAAGCCACACCCGGCCCCGAGCCGCCCGCCTGTTACGGCCTCGATCGCCGCGCCGGCATTGTCGATCTCGTCCTGAGTTATGAACCCGACGCCTTCGCAACCGATACCTCGGTGTCACTCTTCTTCTACTGGGAAGACTGCCGCGATAACGTCGTTTCCGACAGATCCGCGACCACCGCCCTCGTCTCCGACAAAGTCTACAGCTACGTCGGCGACGCGCTCGATGCCGGCGACGGTTTCCCGTCGCGGACCGGCACCCCCCGTCAGTGCGTCGATATGACCAAACGAAATCATGCCCGCCGCATCGTCGACTTCCACAACGGCGGCGTTGCATTCAGTCTTATCGGGGATGAACTGTTCGATTCATCCGGCGCCACCCCGGCGGTCGCCGACTCGACGACCGACACGCTCGAGTGACGGCTCACTTGAGATAGATGAGCTTGATTATCTGCGACTGGGTGCCGGACCGCAACTGCGCGAAATAAATCCCGCTCGCCTGCGGATCACCCAACTCGTCCGTGCCGTCCCAGTGGTACTCGAATTCGCCCTCCGCGAATACCGATTCCACCAGCCCGATAATCTCCTGCCCCAGCACGTTGAAAATCTTCAGGCTCAGCCGCTGTGGCTCCATGTTCGTGAAGCGCAGTTGCGTGGTTCCGTTGAACGGATTGGGGTAATTCTGATGAAGCTCAAATGTCGGCGGCAGCTCCGGCTGAACCGGTACCGATGATGCGCGGGCTCCCGGTACCGGTGAAAACGAATACACCACCAGTGTGTCAGCCGCAAACCCCGCCACATGGACCCTCGGCCGCGAATATGCCGTCTCGAAAATCGTCCATCGGTCCAGCCGCCGATCGATCTCAACCGAGTCTATCACCTCTCCCGACCAGGTGTCGAGTACGACGAGTGATTGACCCTCGAACAGCCCCGCTATGTGGTGACGATCCCCCGCGATAAACGTGAATCGGCCAACCGCCATCTCCCGGTACCAGATCTCACGCGGCACGCCGCCCGTCAGATCGTAACTGCCGATATGGGGCCGCGGACCGGGATACAAACCCGCCAGATCTTCCATATCCCCGGAAATTATCAGCTCATCCTTCGGAATCCACGGCAGAAAATCACCCACCAGCACCGTTCCCACCACAACGTCCTCGCCCGAACGGCTCAGAATAACACGATCGTCATCGGTTAACGCCGCTACCGTCGCGCTGGCCCGCCCTGCAGCTCCCGCTCCGACCACCAATACGGTTTCCAGGCCGCCGTCGTCGACAAGATCGCCCACCGCCATGCGTGACGCATCCTTGCTCTGCAGTTCCCGCCGAAGATCCGTGCTGAGTACGATCGACAGCGTCTGTACTCCACCACTCGCCGTTTCGTATTCCACCTCAGCCTGGATTCCCCTCGCCGCGTTGCCCGGTTTAACGATTGACAACCGCCCGGCACGCACCGATGAGGCCATCTGCTCGGGGGTGTCGATCTGGATCGCCGCCACGAGTTCTGCTTCGCGCCGGTCCACTCGATATCGCCGAATCTCCAGCGCGTGCTCGTCATCCTCGCATAACAAAACATATACCGAGATGGCGCTGTCGGCGTCTTCCGTGTGCGCAACAGCCGCAACCGGAGACAAGGACTGCGGTAGAACTATCGGGTCATCGCTCCACCGATCGATCACGATACGCTGCGCACTCGTGTCGCAGTAGACGAATCCGTCAAGCTCTCCATCGGTACCGATCAGCGGGGAAGCAGATATAGGTGCATCACCGACCGGCCACACGTTCCGATACACCAGATCGTATGTTCCGGCCGCCGCGATATTCAGACCTATGAGAAAAGACAGTACAAACGCCGTGAGCACTTTTGCCATAGGCATGTCCCTCGAGTTTACACTAAGGACTCACGACGACGACACATTGTAAAGTTTTAACACCAGGCCCGCGGCGCCCACCCATGGGAAATGCCGTAATATCCTGTCCGATAGGTGGTTGAACGCTTGCGAATAGTGTTGACTTTGCACCGCCCCCGCGTATTTTGTCCCAAAACTCTCCGCCGGCGGGTTGCGGCGACCCCTGATGTAAAGGACCACTTTATGCGATTGTACGAATTCGAAGGTAAGCACCTGTTTAGCAAGGCGAAAATTCCCGTGCCGGACGGTCATCTGGCGACCTCCGCCGAGGAGGTCTATCAGATTGCCTCAAATCTGGACCGCCCCGTCGCCATCAAGTCGCAGGTGCTCACCGGCGGACGAGGAAAAGCCGGCGGAATCAAACTCGCCGATGGCGCCAACGAAGCCCGTACGGTCGCCGAAGAACTGTTTGCCCTGAAGATCAAAGGCTTTCCCGTCACTATGGTCCTGGTCGAACCCCGACTGACCATCCAGCGCGAGTACTATATCGGCGTGACCATAGACCGCGCCAACTACAAGCTCGCGGTCATCGCGTCGGGCGAAGGGGGCGTCGATATCGAAGAAACCGCCGCCAATTCTCCTGACAAAATCGTCCGCACCTCGCTTTCCGTCCACGAACCGCTCTACACCTTTGAGGCTATGGGAATCGCCAAGAAAATCGGCATCCCCCAGGAACAGATCAAACCAGCCGCGGCCATCATTGTCAGCCTCTTCAACCTTTTTAAGAAATACGACGCCAAACTGGTCGAGATAAATCCGCTCGTTCTTACCGACGAAAACAAGCTGATCGCGGCCGACAGCCGGGTTTCCCTCGACGATGACGCGCTGTTCCGGCACCCCGAACTGGCCGAGATGGGTATCGAAAAGCGCCACGAGGAAGGGGAGATGACCCCCCGCGAACAAAAAGCGACCGAATGGGGGATCCCCTATCTCGATCTCGATGGCAATATCGGCATGTTTCCGGGTGGTGCCGGGTTCGGCATCATGGGCAACGACTTCATCCACTATTACGGCGGCAAACCCGCCAATTTTATGGATTCCGGCGGCGGACCCTCGCCCGAACGAATCGCCAAAATGCTCGTCCTGCTCGATGAAAACCCCAACGTCAAAGCGATTTTCGGCGCCCGGTTCGGTGGCATCAGTCGCTGCGATGACTTCGCCAAAGGTGTCGTCATGTTTCTCAAAGACCACGGCCTGTCCAAACCCATGGTCATGCGCATGACCGGCAATATGTGGCAGGAGGGCGTCCGCATTTTCGAACACGCGAAAGCGGAAAACCCCCGGCTGTTCGAACATATCGAGTTCCACGGGATCGAAACCGAGATCGAGGAAATCTCGCGGCGGGCTGTTGAACTTGCAGAGGAAGGGGGCCGGTAATGGCGATCCTGGTCGACAAAAACAGCAGGGTGCTGGTGCAGGGAATCACCGGCGGCGCCGGGGCATTCCATGCGGAACGAATGATCGCCTACGGCACCAACATCATCGGCGGCGTTACCCCCGGCAAAGGCGGACAGCGCGTCTGTGACCGCCCCGTCTTCGATACCGTCGAGGAGTGCGTGCGGGAGACCGGGGCCGATGTGTCCGTCATTTTCCTGCCCGCGCATTTCGTCAAAGAAGCCGCCATAGAATCGATCCGCGCCGGCATTCGATTCCTCGTCGTCATTCCGGAACATATTCCCATTCACGACATGCTCCACGTCCGCGAAGAAGCCGTAAAACACGGCACCACCGTGATCGGCGGCAACACCGCCGGCATTATCACGCCCGGCGAAGCCAATCTCGGCATTATGCCCGATATCGCGTTTCAGCCCGGACGGGTCGGTACCGTCTCGCGCTCCGGTTCGATTACCTACTATGTGGCCGACACCCTGTCCCGCACCGGCTACGGACAAACCACCTGCGTCGGCTTGGGCGGTGATCCGGTGTTGGGGTCGACCTTCGCGGAGATTCTGCTCAAATTCGAAGAAGACCCGAAGACGAAAGCGGTCGTCATGTGCGGTGAAATCGGCGGCGTGTACGAAGAGAAAGCGACCGACGCGATCTCCCGGATGAAGACCCCGGTGCTGGCTATGGTCGGTGGCGTCTTTGCGCCTCCCGGCAAACGCATGGGCCACGCCGGGGCGATCGTCGAAGGCAGGATGGGTACCGCGAAAGAGAAGTTGGAGATGCTTGCCGATGCCGGCGCCCACGCCTGCAAAACCTTCCGCGACATCCCGGCTACTCTGAAAAAACTCGGAGTGTGATTGAGTCGCCGTAGGGCGGTTCCGTCTCCGAAACCGCCGATTCATTCCCTCCATCAACGTGCGTGGTGTACGTCCTCGTGCACCACGCCCCAACCCGGCCCAACGCCCGCAACCCTGTCTCCTCGTGGGCCCGCCTGCCGTGTCGGGTATATGGGACAGATCGAAGAGTGCCTGCCCGCCGTGTCGGGTATATGCGACAGATCGAAGATCTGTCATGCCCGCGAAAGCGGGTATCCATCTTCAGGTACCGTAGAACGGTTCCGACTTCCAAACCGCCGATTCATTCCATCCATCAGCGTGCGTGGTGTACGTCCTCGTGCACCACGCCCCAGCCCGGCCCAACGCCCGCAACCCTGTCTCCTCGTGGGCCCGCCTGCCGTGTCGGGTATATGGGACAGATCGAAGAGTGCCTGCCCGCCGTGTCGGGTATATGCGACAGATCGAAGATCTGTCATGCCCGCGAAAGCGGGTATCCATCTTCAGGTACCGTAGAACGGTTCCGACTTCCAAACCGCCGATTCATTCCCTCCATCAGCGTGCGTGCTGTACGTCCTCGTGCACCACGCCCCAACCCGGCCCAACGCCCGCAACCCTGTCTCCTCGTGGGCCCGCCTGCCGTGGCGGGTATATGGGACAGATCGAAGAGTGCCTGCCCGCCGTTTCGGGTATATGCGACAGATCGAAGAGTGCCTGCCCGCCGTGTCGGGTATATGCGACAGATCGAAGATCTGTCATGCCCGCGAAAGCGGGTATCCATCTTCAGGTACCGTAGAACAGTTTCGTCTCCGAAACCGCCAATTCATTTCCACCATCAGCGTGCGTGGTGTACGTCCTCGTGCACCACGCCCCAAAGCGAACACTACCGCCAGTCCCCCACATACCTTCCGTACCTGCATTTTCCCCACCAACTCGAAGGAAAAAATGGTCCACCCCCTATAGTAGAGAGAGGAGCCGTTATGCTGCTGCAAAAACACTACCAGACATGTATCACGCCGATTACCTCGCTTCTCAGTCCAACCCCCTGTCCTGTGTGCGATTGGGAGAAAAGAAAAGAATGGGGCCCCCCTAAAAATGACAAAACGAACCCATTTCGCCGTAACCGAAATCAATTCAACCTTGTACAACGAAAAACTGCAATTCCGCAAAGCGAACTTGACGAATCGCACGTACATTCCGATAGTTGACTGCCGGTCCTCACGGCGACCCCGCGCCGTGCCGGCGGAGTTCCGGAAAACCTTAGACCTGACAGGTTTGCGCGCGATGGCTGTACGCCCCATACTCCAACTCGGAAACCCGCTTCTGTGGACCGTCTGCGATGAGATTACGGACTTCGGCTCGCCGGAGACAAACTCCCTCATCGAAGATCTCGACCATACACTCGCCGATTTCCGGGCGCGCAACGGCTTCGGCCGGGGAATCGCCTCGCCGCAGATCGGCGTCACCAAACGCGCCATCTTCGTTCGTATGCATCCGGCCGGCTTCTCCGGCCCCATGATCAACCCGTGGATCGTGCGCGAAAGCTCCGAACGAATCGAACTGTGGGATGACTGCTTCAGCTTCCCTGACCTCATGGTTCGGCTCACGCGGGCACGGGATATCCTGGTCGAGTACCACGATGCCGACGGCGCCGTGAAATCTATCTCCGCAACCGGTGACTTCGCCGAACTCCTGCAGCATGAGATCGACCATCTCGACGGCATCCTCGCGACCGACCGCGCAATCGACAGCCAGTCCTTCATGACAAGGGAAGAATACCTGAGGAGACAAAAAGGACGCAGAAGCTAAAAGACATATGAACTTCGCAGAAGTAGGTCAGCTCCGCTTGCATGTACGGCGGCTTTCCGGTTACCCGGCTCGCAACGCAAGCGGTGCTGACTGGCGGATCAGGAACAAGGGTGATGAGAAGTAGGTCAGCTCCGCTTGCATGTACGGCGGCTTTCCGGTTACCCGGCTCGCAACGCAAGCGGTGCTGACTGGCGGATCAGGAACAAGGGTGATGAGAAGTAGGTCAGCTCCGCTTGCATGTACGGCGGCTTTCCGGTTACCCGGCTCGCAACGCAAGCGGTGCTGACAATACTCTGAGAAAGTGATTGCACAGGAACGGTCAATCGCTTATTGTCAAGGAAGACCGCTGACCGTGCCGACATCGAATCGGACACCGAAAGCCATGGGGAGGATGTACATATGTCCCGTCTTCACCGGCACTTTGCGACCGGGCAGTCGTATTTCATCACAATTGTCACCCACAATCGCCAGGTGTTTGAATCTGGATTCGCAGCGATATGGCACGCGGCGGTTGGACAAACGCAGTCGCACGTGGACTTCGATATGCCGGCGTGGGTGTTGATGCCGGACCACATCCACTTCAACTTGTCGAACTGTGCCACCGAACCGTCGGACATAATCCGCAGGATCAAAATACGGTTCACACATCAATACAAGAACCGGGTTGCCGTATCGGGAAGGGTATGGCAACATCGCTACTGGGACCATGTCATCAGGAACGAGAGTGATTACAGACGACACGTGGAGTATATCCACTTCAATCCGGTGAAGCATGGTTACGTAAAGCAGCCGATCCTATGGGATGAATCCTCATTCGGCGCCTTCGCTCAGGCTGGTTTTTACGAACCGAACTGGGGATCTGATGAAGAGACAACTATTGATGGAGACTTCGGAGAGTGATCGCCCCGTCAAGAGCATGTGCGGTTTGGAACGCGGCTGGTTGTTTCTCTGACCCGCCGCATGGAACGATGGCTTGCGATCTGGAGAACCCGAAAAGTGATTGGTCAAGCCGGGTTCGGATTGAGATACACAATGGGTTGTACTGCACGAGAAAAACCGGCTTTGTTACCTTACGATAGTAGCTGCTCAGCGTTGGGAGGACCTATGCGATCACTGGTGAACCCTATTGCATTAATCTGCATTCTGGGACTGGGCTGCGCGAGCGCACCTCCGCCGAATGACTCGTACGGCGCTGAGGATCCGGCTATACTCCTTGGCGGCGTCGCTGTTATGGCACAGAGAGATGTTATCGCGCAGGACGGCGATCTAGAACGTCGCAACGACAGGCTCGTTACGTCTGACGTCGAATTCGATCTTAAAACTACCTTGCCGGACAGCGTACACAAGAACATTGTCGGCCGGGCGGTCGCACTCGGGGGGTATGTACTTGAGTCAAGCGTCCGAGCCACAACTATTCGCGTTCCGTCAGACTCACTCTCCCTCGCTATGGAGTACATCGGAACCCTGGGAGAGGTTCTGAAGCGCCAGATGAAGGGACATGATGTCACCGATGAGTATATCGATCTGGAGACTCGTCTCACTAACGCCGAAATGACGCGGGAGCGATACTTAGCCCTGCTTGAGAAGGCTGAGAGTATTCCGGAGATGCTTTCTCTGGAGCGCGAGCTTGAACGGATAAACGGAGTCATAGAGGGGTTAAAAGGACGACTTCAGCAATTATCCAATCGCATTGCATATGCATCCGTTACCGTCAGAACAACTGAGGGCGTTCGACCGGGTCCGGTGGGCTGGGTATTCGGACAGTTATACAAGGGCGTGAAGTGGCTCTTCGTGCGCAATTGACTGCACCGCGAGCCCCGAGCTCCGCCTGGCTTGCGCGTGAATTAAAACACTGCCCACAAAATGAGATTGCCATGGTCGAAGCGGAGCGCGAGATTTGGATATTGAAGAGGAACATCCTTCTAGCAGCGGGGGAGACCATGCTGAGGTACATCAGGTACTTATTCGGACCAAAACTGACCCTTCGAACATTTGTGACACGCCTCATGCGGCCTGCCAACGCCCTCCCGTGTGACTTCAAGGGATTTTGCCCGTACGACTACGCTCTCAATCCCGACCGGGATATTGAGGGTATGCCGTTTGTCGAAAACGACAGGCGATCCTGCCCGGCCTTCGGCCACGTCTGTCCGGCCTTTATGGAGGACTTCGACCTTTCCGAAGTCGACCTCTCGATCCGGGCCACACTCCACTGCGGTGGGGTGCTCCGAGGGATGATCGAAGCCGGCGCAATTGAACGCACGACCGAGGAGCACCGACTGCTGCTGGATCACTACGCCGAAACGGTCAGCAGGTACCCGGCGGAGAAGTTTCCGCACTACTATGACTGACCGTGCATTGTTGTTGCCTTCGGCCGGGCGGGCGATCTACTTTGAAACATGGCCTCCGATAGTTCACAAGAGCGCTCATACGCCGGGCGGGAGTTCTATTTCGGCCGGGGCCGCTCGCCGCTGTGCGACCGGATTACGATCATCGCGCAGCCCGGCGGCCGGCAGAAACTCAACCTGATCGACCTCGGCTGCGGCGAAGGGCGCGACACGCTGTATTTCGCCAGCCGGGGCTTTGAAGTCACCGCAGTCGATGTGTCCGAGGCCGCGCTGGCCGACCTGACTCAGCGGGCCGCCAACATGGGCGTCCAGTTGACGACCGTACAAGAAAGCATTCTGTCGTATACGCTCCGCTGGCATTACGACGTCGTCTTCTCGAACAAACTCCACTATATCCCGGAGTGGCGTCGAGCGTCGCGTCTGCACCACCTCATGGACCACACCGCCCCGGGAGGTTTGCACGGTTTCACCGTTCTTGTACACGATCCGTCAAAACGGCGCCCGCCCGATCTCGACAACTACGTATACCCCTTCCAGGGAGGGGAACTGCTCGGGTTCTACGACTGCTGGGAAGTGCTGTACTACCAGGACGAAACTGTCGACTGCAGCCGCGGCGGCACGCCCCACCAGCATACGTACAGCCACATCATAGCGCGTCGGAAATAACCGTAGTCCCGCCGACGGCTGGACGGCACGATCGGAAAAACGGACGCCGCCGCGATTGTCCGTTAACACTTCCGACCGGCTTTCGCGCGTTACGGATAGACCGCAGAGTCCCGTTTTTCGAAAAGCCTCAGGGTCAAGGTCATACTGACCGTCGGGTCCATCGCTCGCTCGAGCCCCGGCTGTCGGTACGATTGAGACTCGCTGCCGCCTGCGGTTCCGGCACCTCCGGAACCGCAGGTCTCTGCCGCCCGGAACCATGCCGCCGCAACCGCTTGACTCCCGAAGGCGATTGCGTACCTTTCCGCAAAGACTCTTGCCTGGGAGATTTGTATGCAGTTCAACGGGAAGCAGTACCAGCCGTTTGCCGGCGCGTTCAGCGACCGGCCGTATACCGGGCGTTTGCTCGGACGGCCGCATGTCAAGCGGATACCCCACCGCCGAAACAAGCTCACCTCACTCGACGCCGTTATGGACGTTATCCGTAACGGTGACACCATCTCCTACCCGCACTACTACCGGACCGGTGACAAGGGGCTGCAGATGGTGGTGGCCAAGCTTCGCGAACACCAAAAGCGGGATATCAGGATCTACGGCAACGCCTTCTTTGACCACGTCGACCCGTGGCTCCTGGATGCCGCTCGCGACGGCATCATCACGGGTGTGTACGGCAACCCGTATCGGGCACTCGGCGAACACATCACGTCAGGCGCCTTTCTGCCGTGGGTATCTGTCGGCGTGTCGCACGGAAACCGGGTTCGAAAACTTCAGACGGGCGAAGTCGAAATACGAGTTGCATTTGGACCGGTGCCCATCTCGGATTTGTATGGCAACGCCAACGGCTTGTATGGGAAAGACGAGCACCTGTGCGGCCCGGTGGGTTTATTCGATGCCGATGCCGCCTACGCGGAGTATGTGTGTCTGCTAGCGGGAACGGTCAGCGAGAAACTGGTCCTCCCGGCGCCCATCTCCATGGAGCAGGTGGATTTTGTGGTCAGGGTCGACGACCCGGGACTGGCGTCGGGCATCGGCTCCGGCACGTTGGATCTGTCGCACGCAAGATCCAACCCGTTCAACGCCCAGGTTGCCGAAAACGTGACGAACGTCATCAGGGCTTCAGGGGTCGTCCGGAACGATTTCGCGTTCCAGGTGGGGAGCGGTGCCGGCCTGCTCGTTCTTGACAACATCCGCACGATGCTCAAGGAGTCTTGCACTCGGGCTCACTTCGCGATCGGCGGGATCACGTCAATGCATGTTGACATGCTGGAAGAAGGGACGGTGGCTCATTTGATGCACGGGCAGCTGTTCGAGCCCAGCCGGAAAGTGATAGAGTCCATGAGGACGAATCCCAACCACCACGAGATCACTACCGCCTACTACGCTTCGGTCGCTAACAAGGAGGCGGCAGTCAACATGCTTGATCTTGCTGTTTTGTCGGCCCTTGAGCTCGACCTGGAGTTCAATCTCAACACGGTCTGTGCCGGTGGGCGTATAATCGGGGGGATTGGCGGCGGGCAGGATGTCGCGGCGGGCGCCGATCTGACCATCATCTTCATGCCACTCGCGACGGGTAAAAACGGCAAGGGCTTCCCCAAAATAGTCGACCGGGTGTACACGCGAACGACGCCGGGAGAGGTGATTGATGTCGTGGTCACCGAAGAATTCGCAGCGGTGAATCCGGCGAGCCAAAGCAGGTACCGCGACGCAATTATCGAGCGCGGACCCCAACTTGGCGTTAAGGTTGTCTCGATCGAGGAACTCCGCTCCAAATCGATACAGAAGGCGGCTTCGTTCGGCCGAATCCCGGAGCCATCGGGTGCCGAAGGCGACGTCGTCCATGTTGTCGAATGGCGCGACGGTACGCTTCTCGACGTTGTCAGGGCCGGGCGATGAGTGGCCGGTGACAAGCGCGAGGGACACACGAATTGTATATGGGCTTCGTGAAGGAGTAGAATCGACGTGCTGACGGAGCAACAGCGCGAGTCTATCCGCATCCGTCTTCAGGAGACAACCAGGGCTCCTATCAAGCCGCGAAGGATTCGTGCGATTGACGTCAATTCGTCGCAGCAATGGCAGCCGCCGCTCCGTATCGAGGTAGGGCGGCTCTGCGCACACCTCGAAAAGGACGCACCGGTGGAGCGGGTAGCGGCTATCTTTGAATCTTCCGCCTATCTTGTGGTGACTCAGAGCCGGGGTATGGATAACCTGTTGCCGTACTTTTTCAGCCGCGAGGACGTTCGCAGGGTATACTATGTAGAGGATGCGGACTGATTACTGCGCGCGACATCCCCACGACCAAGCCCTTGCTGCTCTTGTACGGCGGCAACTCAATAAAGGGGTCAGCTGTCTCGCATAGGGAGGTATACCACGTGCGATCGGTAACGAAGTCGATTGCCCTCTTGCTTGTTATGTCCGCCCTGGTAGTCGTCGCCGGGTGCGGTGGAATTGAACCGATAGTGTTCGTAGCCGATGAAGAGGCCACCGTTAAGGGGGCGGAGAAAGCGGAATTCAAATTCTGCCACATTCGAACCGACGACATCTGCCAGTCCCCTGACAGTGCCCTTGTCTTCCAAATGCCAAAGTCGCTTTCCATGGTCTCTGCCAACCGTTCGATAATCGAGGAACTGGTTATCGCGAACCAGGGATTCGCACCGGTTACGATCGAGGAGTATTTCCTGACAATCGTCGACGACCGGCAGGTTCGCACACCCGTTCGGTTCTCCGGTCCGGGCGGTTACAACGAGACAAGTCCATTTTCACCTGCGCTGGTCATCCAGCCGGGCGACGAGGTTCCGGTTTCATTTTCAGGTGCGATAAGCATCGGAGCGACCGCAGTAAACGGCCTGGCGATCGCATATCGTCTGGCCGGGGGCGCCGAGATGACTACGGTTGTGGTCTCCTATCGACCGAGTCTGCTGGGAACCGACCGGTGACGCCCGGAGAAGCTGCCAGTTGGAATTACGGCCCCGGTATGAGGATGTCGCCGTGGCAGATGAACGTCCCTGTTCGCATAACGCAGCGGTAGATGTCGGGTTCAAGCAGATCACCGTCGTCATTGCGAAGATCCCACGTTATGGCAAATGAGCCCGCGTTGCGGCTGCCGTTGACCAATGAGCGTACCTTGCGTGAGGGCCAGGCCAGGATATAAACCTCCACCGAATCCACGATGGGCAAGCCAAAACGGACCGTTATCGAACCTACTGCGGGATTCGGGAATGCGGGCCAAAGGGCGTACTGGTTTGGGATGTTGCCGGGACCGACGGACGATTCGCACCAGTCGTCGGAGTCGGGACTGCCGATCGTGACCCCGGTGGCGTCCGTTTGGGTTATACCGACGAAGTGATAGTCCTCCACCGGTTCACTACTCCGGTCACATGCCGATAGCGCGATGAGAAACGCACATGCCAGTGCTGGGAGCGTGACCACTGCCTTGTACGGGATTTTCATTGTCCAATCCAGCTCTCGCGACGGCCGATTCGTAGCATTGACGACTATTCCCTTGCTTTGTGCGACCCAAAATGAATATACGATCAATGCCCGGGCTGTCCAACGATTGTCATACAAGGAGATGGTAACTATGTCACCCGAACAGCGCAGACAGTACATTGAAACCCTGCGAGATTTCCCTTCACTGTTAGAGGATGCGGTGGCGGGTTTATCCGACGGCCAACTCGACACTCCCTATGGACCCGGCAAATGGAACATCCGTCAGGTGGTTCATCATCTTGCCGATTCGCACGCCAATGGCTTTGCCCGCGTCCGCTGGATGTTGACCGAGGACTGTCCTACGATCAAACCGTATTCTCAGGATGAGTGGGCACGGCTTACCGATGCCATAAACATGCCGATCGAAGCGTCGATTTGGATGCTCCGGGGACTCCATGCCCGCATTGTCTATCTTCTGCAGTCGCTGTCAGAAGACCAGTGGAGTCGTGGTATGAACCATCCTGAAAGCGGGTTGGTGAAACTGGAGTCCTGGTTGGTCGTGTATGCCGGCCATTGCGATAAGCACCTGGGGCATATCACCGGTCTCCGAAAAGCAAAGGGCTGGTAGCGTCCTTGCCCCGGATCGCAGACCGGCTGCCGGCAGCGGGCGTGTCTATCCTGCCGAAAGGTATTTGCGACCGGCGCCGTTTTTCGTACATTGCCCGCGATGGATAAGTCGAGAGGATCACAGCAGTCGACCAAGACGCCTCCCCGACTTGAGGTCGGAACGGTTGTCTATCGTGGCGAGACGGCCGAGTCGGTGCATTATGTCGCCGTCGCGGTGGTCAATGATCGTGGAGGTTTGACCCACTATCTCGGAGATCCGCACATGGTGACAGCTACGCGGTCTTCGGTCAAACCATTCCAGGCTCTTCCTCTCGTCATGAGCGGCACGGCCGATAAGCTGGGGCTGAGCGACAAGCAACTGGCCGTAATTTGCGCTTCACACAACGGCAGTGATGACCATCGTGCGACTGTGTTGTCGGTCCTCGAAGCTTCCGGCAATTCAGTGCAGAATCTTCAATGCGGTACCCACTGGCCGCTGCAAATGCAGTTGTTGAAGCAGTATCCGCAGAACGGTGAGGACGCCGATCCTCTCCGGCACAACTGCTCGGGCAAACACTCAGGATTTCTCGCCCTGACGCGGCAATTGGGCGGTGACATCGAGCGCTACCTGGACCCGGATTCACCGACGCAGCGGATGGTACGGGAGGCTGTCGGCAACTACTGTGAGATTGCGCCGGAAAAGCTCGGAGTGGCAATAGACGGTTGCTCTGCCCCGGTTTTCTCTATGCCGCTGATCAATCTTGCCATTGGATTTCAGAAGCTTGCTTCCGGACGGGGCCGGAGCGACTCCGAACGAAAAGCGGCCATTCGAATCCGGGGAGCGATGTGGGCCCATCCGCTCATGGTATCCGGCGAACGGCGGATTGACTACGATCTGGCCCGTACATTGCCTCACAATATCGTGTGCAAAGTAGGAGCGGAAGGTGTCCATGGGATCGGCCTCGCCGACCCGCCGATCGGGATTGCCGTCAAAGTGCTCGACGGTGCGTCACGCGCACGCGATCCTCTCTCTATCGAAGTGCTTCGCCAGCTCGGTGTGCTTGACACCGACGGCGCTTATCCGTATTTGACAGGATATACTCGCCCGGAAGTCCGCAATTACCGAAGTATCGTAACCGGGCGCATCGTACCATCTTTTTCGCTCGCGCGAGCGTAGTATTGGCCTATGGGGAAGAAGGACCTCAGCACCTGCAGACATCTCGGCCTGCGGTATCACCGCCGGCGCGTCAAAGACGCGACCTGAGACCGGGCAAAGGAATCAGGCGTCACGCGGAAACCTACCACTTATGAAAAGGAGGTACGAGATGAAGAAGATTCGCCAGCCCGCCGAACCATACCGAATAAAGTCGGTGGAACCAATCGCTCTGTTGAGTCGGCGCGAACGCGCCCAGCGTATCGCTACGGCCAATTACAACGTTTTTAAACTGGACGCCAAAGACATATACATTGATCTGCTGACTGATTCGGGAACCGGGGCCATGTCCAACGCCCAGTGGGCGGCTCTGATGCTTGGCGACGAAACATACGCCGGGGCCGCATCGTTCAGGAAGTTCGAAACGGTCGTCAAGGATATCAGCCGCAAGCGCTATGTGGTGCCCTGCCATCAGGGGAGAGTCGCCGAAAACATCGTATTCTCCAGTCTTCTCAAACCGGGCCAGTATGTCCCCAACAATACGCACTTTGATACCACCCGGGGCAACTGCCTGCACAAGGGCGGAAAACCGGTGGATTTGCCGAGTCCGGAGTCGGAAGTGACGGAGCCCCGCCCTTTCAAAGGGAACATGGATACCGACGCTCTGGAGGCGTTTATCAAGGACAAAGGGGCTGCCGCTATCCCGCTCGTCATCATGACGATCACCAACAATTCTGCGGGTGGACAACCGGTGTCGATGGCAAATATTCACGTGACATCGGAAATCTGTCACCGTTACGGCGTTCCGTTCTTCTTCGACTGCGCGCGGTTCGCTGAAAACGCCTACTTCATCAAGCGCGATGAACCCGGATACGGAGATAAGTCGATTAAGGAAATCGTCATAGAGATGTTCGAGGCCTGCGACGGGGCAATGATGTCTGCCAAAAAGGACGGCCTTGCTAATATTGGCGGGTTTATTGCAGTCAACGACCACTCGTTATACGAGCGATTGACGGAAATGCTGATCCTGATCGAGGGATTCCCGACCTACGGCGGTCTGGCCGGGCGCGATCTTGAGGCACTCGCTGTCGGGTTACAGGAAGTGATGGAATATGATTATCTGGACTTCCGGATTGGGCAGGTGCGGTACTTCGGAGAGATTATCAAACAGGCCGGTATGCCCATCATCGAGCCGACCGGCGGGCATGCGTTGTTCATTGATGCGGGGCGTTACCTGCCGCATATCCTGCCGGAGCAGTTCCCGGGACAGGGACTGACCATTGAGTTCTATGTTGAAGGTGGAATTCGGGCGGTAGAGATCGGGTCGCTGATGTTCGGTGAGGAAGACCCGAAGACGGGCCGCTTTGTTCCTGCCCGCCAGGAGCTGGTTCGCCTCGCGTTGCCGCGCCGCGTGTACACCAACTCGCACCTCGATTATATCGCTGAGACCGCCGAGCGAATAACGGCTCGCAAATCGGAAATACCGGGGTATCGTATCACGAGGCAGCCCAGGTTCCTTCGCCATTTCACGTGTGACCTGGCGACCACCGCCGGTCAGAGGGTGCACTCATAGTCTGGAAAGAGAGATGCGGTATTACCGGCTCACATTCTCCATGGCCGCTGTTCTGCTGCTTGGAGCGGGTTGTGTAAAAATCGAGACCTCAAGCGGCGACTCCGAGCAGCGAACGCACTTGTCGGCCCAATCGGCAGCCGATCTTCGTGCTGACTGGGCCCGCAGTCTGCAAAATGCGACCCCGACGGAAACAGCGCAAATGCTCGCTC
Source organism: Candidatus Zixiibacteriota bacterium (assembly GCA_034003725.1). Lineage (NCBI taxonomy): Bacteria > Pseudomonadati > Candidatus Zixiibacteriota > Candidatus Zixiibacteriota bacterium. The sequence goes on along the minus strand of JAVEYB010000012.1, from coordinate 98,681 downwards.
GAAAGATCGATGCGGTGAGCTCAGCTTATGCAGCCTACTCGCTTCAGGTAGCCGAGCAATGGAGGGACGGGAACAATACAAAAGGGGAACCTATTCCGGCGTCTGATATGCGTCGATACGTACAGGGGTGGGTTGCCACCGAACGGCCGCTGCTCGACGCTAACGACGATATGATCGAGTATGCATTTGCCCGGATAAAGGAACAGGGCGGGTTGGACGATGAAACGGTTGAGATCGCGCGACGCTTGATTGCCTCTTACTATGAGTTGTACTCGGCGGTGTTTATCCCGAACGGCGATGTTACCGATTACGAGTATACGGTTGGCCAGCGGCGTTCCGATGTCGAGAACTTGGTCGGAGAACTTGAGAGGGACCTGGCGCGGTATTTCTAAGGGGATCTGAAAAGACAGATGTGTGCAGGGAGGTTCACCTCTTTGATAGGGTTGTGCCCATAATCGGCCGGTGGCGAGCAACAAACTTGTGTTTGGACAGTATTCGTAAGTTATTGTCTTAATGCAGAATAGATCGATTTAGTCGGCCGACCGGGCAATCTGGCCGCGAACTTGCTTTGAGAAAAGTGCGCTGGGAATGCGCCGTTGACAAATCGTTAGGAACTTTATATATTCAAACGGTTTATATAAAGGCGGAGGTAAGTTTATAGCCCGACGGTTAACTATTGTATTCTGCTAACGACAGAACACTGTAGGAATTTTTCGGCCCAGACAACCGAGGCTATAGCTTATTTTCGGTTCCGGGCCGGGTGCTCAACCCGGTGGACATGAACAAACCTTTGTATAAGCCATTTTTCGTTTGTCCTCTCGTCATCCTGCTGGCGATCTGCATCGCCGTGACTCCCGCCCAGACTCGAGAGTCCAGACTGGTATCGACATCGGATCGTGGTTGCCGATTTGTCGCTACTTTTACTGCTGACATAAGTCGACTGACACTCTTTCCGATGTCCGATTCTACCTTTGGGATATCGGAATCCTACCTGGTAGCTATGCCGTTAGGGTCTGCCGGCAGAGTCCTATCTGTTCGTCGGGAAGGGACAATCCCTGTCCAAGCTGAATCCCGAATCCTGCTCGAACGCGTCCAACTCGACCTCCCGGTGGTTACGCTTGGGCGACCTGTGGTCGTGAGAGGGCGCCAGTTGCTGCCGGTCCTGATAAGTCCGGTTACCCCGGATGGGATTTCTCAGTCCGTGGAGGTCGAACTCGCCTTTGAAGGTTCCTCTGCCCCGCAAGGTTCCAGCGTTGCAGATCCGTTCTTCGAGCGAACAGTAGGCCCGGCGATCGTGAATCTCGACCAAGCCCTGCAGTGGCCGAACAGGTATCCCGCTGCGGCAGCCAAGCGGGCGACGGCCGACGGTCCGTTTTCGGAAGGTGCATCGTGGTACAAGCTTTCCGTCGCAAACACAGGAATTTATCGCGTTACCGGTTCGCAGCTTGCCGCTGCGGGTATTCCGCTATCGGGTTTATCTTCGTCGTCTATTCGTCTCTTCAATGCAGGCGGATTGCCACTGCCGGTTTACAATGAGACTCCCCGACCGTCTTTCGAAGAAATCCCCATCATCGTGGAAGACGGCGGCGACGGAACGTTTGGTTCGGCAGACGCTTTCTATTTCTTTGGAGAATCGGTTGACCGGTACATATACGAAGCCGGATCAGTCGTTTATTTCAACAACAACATCTACACGAATCTAAACGTGTACTGGCTTGCGATCGGAGGCGCTTTCGAGCAGCCGGCATCCAGAATGGTGTCGGTAGACGGGGCGCCCGGAACGGCAGACACAGTCATCAACCGATTCACGCGCCGAGTACGGGCCGAGCAGGACAACATGCTGCTCCGCGAGGCTGACGGTCACATTGACAGCTACTATGAGTGGTACTGGACGGATCAATCCGCACTCTCGTTTTTTGTGCCGACTACCGGCGCTGTCGTGGGTGACACCGCCTACGCAATCGTGTCCGCTCGGACCGGGGGATCGAGCGGTACGAGCGGATTCGTTGATATGGAGATCAACGACAACCCGGCGAACACCAAGTTGTGCAACGCCCTCAATTGCACATTCACGACTACAGCTCTGACGGGTGGATTGGATCGACTTTCATTTGCTATGCAGCCCATCGACGCCGACACCCCGCCATACTTCGATTATCTCGATCTCCGCTATACGAGTATGCTCGAACCGAGCGGCAACAGGATTGATGTCACGCTCGACGGCTATGACGGCCGCGCCCGCATACAGGTGATCGACAACTTCTCGACTGCACCGATAGTGCTTGACCTCGCAGATCCATCGCAACCGACACGCATTGTCAACTATTCGAGGAGCGGTGGGACGCTGCAGTTCGACGTCCAAATGGAGATCGGTATCCCTAACCGCTTCTATCTGTCGACGGTTGGGGCGGCTGAATCGGTGACTTCGATTACTGCCCCGGAGCCGGTGTTGCTGCGCGAGCAAGCCGCACAAACAGACCTTATCATTATAACACCTCGCTCGTTTGTCGGGCGGATGGACGAATATGTCGACTACCGGCAGGAATCGGGCGCATCGATATCGGTGGTCGCAGTTGAAGATATCATGGAGAACTTCGCGTTCGGGATGTACGATCCTGTCGCTATCCGCGACTTCCTGAAGTATGCCTATGAAACGTGGCCCGCGCCGGCTCCAAACGCCGTGTTGTTTGTGGGGGACGCCAGCTATGATTACCTGGACGCGCTTGGTACCGGCCAGCGGAATCTCGTTCCGTCGTTCATTCACGGTCTCGGCAGGAGTGTTGACCGCGCCTACAGTGACGATAATTACGTCTACTTCGGGGATTACGGTATTCTTGATTCCGACACCAGTTTCATCACTCCGGATCGGGGCTATGACATGATGACGGCCCGCTGGCCCGTGACCAGCGGCGCGCAGATAGATGTAATAGTCGACAAAATCAAGCGATACGAGACAGCGGCCGACCTCGGCGCCTGGCGGAACCGCATCACGTATGTGGCCGACGATGAGTTCGGTACTTACGACAATATCGCCGAGCCGTTTCATGTTACGCAGACGGAGATACTCGAGAAGTTCTACACCCCCGCGCATTTCGAGCGGCGCAAACTCTACTTGTGGGAGTTTCCGTTCGTCAATAGCCAGAAGCCGGCGTGCAACGAAGCGGTCGTGAACGCACTTAATGACGGCACGCTGATTGTCAACTATGTGGGCCATGGCAACCCCGACGTCTGGGCCCACGAGCGTGTTTTCACGCGACAGACCGATCTGCCGCGCCTGACTAACAGCGACCGACTTCCGCTGGTGTTCGCCGCATCGTGCGCGATCGGGTTTTTCGACGACCCGCAACGCGAAGGAATGGGCGAGGCGATGCTGTCGATGGCCTCCGGCGGAGCGGTCGGAGTCATCTCCGCGACGCGTCTCGTGTATTCACAGGATAATGCGCTGTTCAATCGGGAAGTCTACGACGTTCTGCTCAACGGCGACTCTCTGACCGTGTGTGAGGCTGTCTATACCGCAAAAGTGCTGAAACAGTATGGCAATCGTGATTACCCGATTCCGCTGACCAATGACCGGGCCTACGTGTTTTTCGGCGATCCGCTGCTGAGGCTCGGGACTCCGCACCACTCGATCGAGTTTACCGAGTACCCGGATTCGCTGGCCGCACTCAGCCGCACGCGGGTGACTGGTGGTGTGGTTGATGCCAATGGTGCTCCCGTGACGGCGGCGGGCCGGGTGGAAATAGCGGTACTTGATTCCGACCGCGCCCGCGCGTATGAACTGCAACTCGGAGCGGGTGACGTCGTCAATTACAGCCTCAGCGGTCCGGTTATTTATCGTGGTTCTGCCGCGCTGACGGCGGGCCAGTTCTCCTTTGAGTTTGTCACGCCACTCGATATCAGCTTCGGCGGCACCTCTGCGCGCATAATGGTCTATGCCGTGACGGGCCAGACGGATGCTGCCGGAATTGTGGACTCGCTGCCCATTTCAAACGTCGTAGCCCAGACGACGGATTCGGCCGGTCCGTCAATCACCGTTGCGGTTGCCGGTCGGGAAGATTTCCGGAGCGGTGATCTCGTCTCCGTGCACGATATGCTTCACATCAAAATCGCGGACTCATCGGGTGTCAATCTCGCAACTGAACTCGGGCATGGCATCACGTTCGAACTGGACGGTAATCCGGAATCAATCGTGAATCTCACCGATCGTTTCGTTTACGACCAGGACGACTTCACGACCGGGGCGCTCGACGTGCCTTTGTCTGATCTCGAGCCGGGAATGCACACGATCCGCGTAAAGGCCTGGGACAACGCCAACAACTCGTCGTCGGTTCAGTTTGCGGTAGATGTCGTCACATCGGCACATCTGGCTATCCAGGAGCTTTTGAATTATCCGAATCCGATGGCCGAGAATACCACGTTCTTTTTCGAACTCACCCAGCCCGTGAGCCGGTTCAACCTGGAGATTTTTACGCTGGCCGGCCGTCGAATTCAATCGATCCAGCGATACAATCTGCCGGTCGGCAGCCATGAAATGTTTTGGAACGGTCGGGATGCCGACGGTGATCGTCCGGCTACCGGCGTGTACATCTACAAAGCCACTGCGATGCCTGCGGCGGGCGGTGACGGCGTAGAGTCATTCGGAAAATTAGTCGTAGTGAACTGATACACATCGGAGATACTCCAATGACGCTCAAGAAACCCGTTCTTGCCTTGCTCATCGCAAGTCTCGTACTCGGATCCGCCTCACAGGCGCTGGCCGACATATCTAACGCGGCTGTGCTGTTCCTCAGAATCGCCGCTGGGGCTCGTGCCGCCGGTATGGGCGAGGCGTTTGTCGCCGTCGCCGACGACGCTACTACCACGCACTGGAACCCGGCCGGCCTGGGCGCCCATCCTCTTTCTGATGCCTGGATAGAGGCCAATATACCGTACGAGCATCGTCCCCTTCGCGCGGTCGCTGCCATGAAAACCGGCGGGCGCGAGAATTATCGCTCGTACGATCTCTGGGCCATCTCAGACCGCGGTCTCATACGCTGGGACAACCGCCATTGGAGTGAAGTGGAGGTGTTCGGTACCAGTTCCAATGAGACGGTCGGACAGAAAGTAGCCGGGTATTTCGGGGCGGTCGATCAGGAATATCTCGATGCGGCCACCCGGCGCGTCGCCGTGGCGAACAACCGCGAGAGCTACGAGTACCTCGACAGCCTGCTGCAGGTCATCCTGGCCCGAGTGCCCGAATCCTACAGCCGGTATACACAGATTGTCGAGGGGGCGGATTCGGCCAGAGCCCTGTACTGGGAATGTCGGCTGAATTGGGAGCGTATAGACGAGGTCGCCGAAAATCTGCAGCGCGGTATGCGTGATGAGACAATGAGCGAGACCGAAAGCGACCGCATCAACTACTCACTCGAGCGGGCCCGCAACCGATTCCTGCCCGAGGATCTCCGAATCCCCTACTCTGCCGTTATGTCCGGTAAGCCAACCGCGATTGCTCCCGTAAACCAGGGGATCCTGGTCGGCAGCGAGGCGGGACTCCTCTTCTTTAACGGTTCGCGCTGGCAGGTGCTGACGGAGAAAAACGGTCTGCCGTCCAGCAGAATCCACTGCATCGAAGAAACCGATCGGGGTGCGCTGGTTGGAACCGACAACGGATTGGTCATATTCAACGGGCTGTTGATCGACACGCTGGACTCTGCCACCCCGATGCCGTCAGGGCCGGTAACTGCGATTGGCGAGGCCGGCATGAACAAGATCTTTGCCGTTATCGATAACGATCTCTGGCATTACGACGGTGCCCAGTGGCGCAACACGTTTGATTACACGGTGTCGCTTGACGAAAACGTCGAACGCATAGCCGAACGGCTGTCGATCTACGGCAACGGCGGTGAGAACGAAAGACTCGTACAGACGATTACGGCGCTTAACCCCGGCATTAATGCAACCAATGTGATTGCGGCGGGCCAGGTGATCAAGGCGCCCCTGACGGCCGGTATCCGCGGCGTCGTGCGTGACATATACGTCGGGGCAGGAATGCGCATCTGGCTGGGCACGGATCACGGCGTCCTGGCTTTCTCCGGAAACGACTGGTCGCTTCTCGGGTATCGCGAACACACGGTAGCGGAAGGCGAGACGATGGCGACACTGCTCGACATGCGTGAATACAGCAATCCGGCCAAGCGTGGCTCGTATGAGCAGTCACTCCGCGCCGTTAACGACATACCGTCCGGCGATCCGGTCGTCGGAAGCGTCGTGTACGTCTACCGCGACCCGCGGGCATCATCGGTCTACCAGATCAACCCGTGGGAATTCCGCATTTTTGTGGCTACCGACGACGGCCTTTTGGAGACCGACGGCAATACCTGGGGGCGCACCGACCTGAAAGGGCTGGGTGGCTCATCGGCTCGCGGTATCCATACGCTGGATAACGAGGTCTGGTTTGTCGGCGACGACAAGCTCGTGGTGCTGGCCCGCGGTCGTTCCGAGGTCAACCTGATGTACGCCAAGTGGCTGCCTGAACTGAGTGACGATTTGCACTACTCGTTCATGTCTTTCACCAGTGGTGTCGAAGGCTGGGGCACGTTCGGACTGAATGCCACGCTTCTGTATTACGGCACGTTTGCCCGTACGAGTGAATCCGGCCCGGACGTAATCGGGGAGTTCGATTCGTATGACTTCGCTCTGACCGGGTCATTCGGTACATCGCTGACCTCGAACCTCAAGGGCGGTGTATCAGCGAAGGTGATCTACTCCAAACTTGCGCCGCAAGGCGCGGGCGCCGAAAAAGGTGAGGGGACGTCTACCGGCTTTGCCCTCGACTTCGGCATTTTGTACCATATGTCGCCGCGTCTGAATCTCGGTGTCGCAGTAACCAATATCGGTCCGCGAATGGCATACCTCGACGCGGCCCAGTCGGACGACTTGCCTCGCAATCTCGCGGTCGGTTTTAAGTACGATCTCATTCGATCCGAATATAATCGCTTGCTTATCACGGTCGAAGCCAACAAACTGCTGGTGGGGATGGGCGACGGCTTCAGCGAAGAGCTTAAGCAGACGGTCTTCAACGGCGGTGGTGAGTTTTCCTACATGAACCTGCTGGCTGTCCGGGCAGGCTACTATTATGACGAGGAAGGCAAGATTAAAACTCCGACCTTTGGATTCGGTGTCTCTCCGCTTGATTGGGTGCGTGTCGATTTCGCCTATATCCCGAACAACGACGATGTCGCCCTGGCCAACACGCTGCGGACATCGTTTACCATGACCCTGTAAACGCGGCTCGAATGCACGGAGGAGAATGAGGGAGTGGAAGTAAGGGAGTGGGTGCTCGCGTTTGCGAGGTCTGTAGTGATCGTTGCGGCGGTGGCAGTGACGGCCACCGCCGACAAGGTTGTCCTGGGAACACGGGTGCACGAACCCGTCGCCGGCGAAAACGTCGTGCGCCATCGCTGCCTGTCGTGCAGTGCCAACCGCCCGGTTAACTCTCCGGTGAACGGACTGGATGGTCGGGCCAGTCGTTGGAGTCTGCCGGTGAGCACGATGGCACCAAACGACACGACCATCCGCTGTCTTGTGCTTCGGTTCGACTTTCAGCCTGACAGCGATCCGAACACAACGGGAGACGGCTTAATGAATATGGCCGATCCCCTGGCGAATCCTGTGGATTCAGCGGCTTACTACAACCTGGTCGGCCACTGGATTGACCCGCCTCCCCATGATTCCGCTTACTTTCACGCCCATCTCCGCGCTCTCGACATTTACTGGTCGTCCGTGTCGCGTGGAGCGCTGCACCTGGAGTGGGACATATTCCCATTTGGGTCTACGTCGACCTACCAGCTTCCTGATCCGATGAACCAGTACGGGATATGCAGCAATCAACTTGGTGATATCATCGGCGGTCTTGAGAAGTACTTTGTTGATTGCATTACATTGGCGGATACGGCGCACCGGATCGATCCCACGCTGTACCCGGATATCGATTTCTCACAATACGGAGCGATCTTTCTGTTCCACGCCGGCTCCGACAGGCAGAATGACATCGGTTTTCCCCCAACCTGTTCGGATCTCTTCACGGGATTCATCAAGATCAGCGACGAGCTCGCGGTATCCGTCGACAACGGCACCCTGGTAATCAGCGAGGCGTTGATGATGCCGGAAACCGCGTCGCAGGACAACCGCGCCACGGCGCTCAACGCCGTGCTGGCGCACGAGTTCGGGCACCAGATTGGACTGGTGGACCTGTACAACACGAGCAATTTCCTGTCACAACTGGGCGACTTTGCCCTTATGGACAACAATGGCTTTGGTACCGGTGTCGACTTCGGTTACCGTACGGGAACGGTATTCGGCGCTATTCCGCTGATGCCGATGGCGTGGTCGCGAGCGTATCTCGGCTTCGACGAGGTGAAAGACTTCCGTCGGGGGACCGACATACGTGTGGTCGCGGCCGCCGCGCAGTCTGACAGCCTCAACATCGCACGAGTGCCGATATCTGAGAAAGAGTACTATCTCATCGAGAATCGACTGGACGATTTCGCACCCAACCCGCCGCCGACTTTTCAGCAGCCGATTCGAATTGACTCTGCCTCAAACGTCATCCTGGGCCCGGTGGAAGTCACCGATTCTGGCCTCGTATTCACCGGAGAATACGACGCGCTCGTGGCGGGCAACGGACTGGCCATCTATCTCGTCGATGAGAGCGTGGCGGGGCTCCCTGCCGTCGGCAGCAGCAACCCCCAGTTCCCCGATGACGTCCCGACCCGTTTCGAGGCGAACCAACTGCAGTGGATCCCCGATCGTCGCTTCATTTCCCTCGTGGAAGCGGACGGTATCGTGGATTTCGGCGGCTACTACCGCCGCGGTTACGGCAGCGAGGCGGACCTGTTCCGCGAGGACCGAAACAACTCCTTCACACCGAACACGAATCCGCCGGCATTCGACAACACCGGCAACAACACTCACGTCTACGTGACCGGTATCCGACGAGACAGTGCCGGCGTGCCGGCCAGTCTCGTACTTGACTCCGTCATGGTTTTCAGCGTGGAGACTGACAAGCTCTCCGAAGGATTCCCGGTACGCTGCCAGCTGCCGTCCGTGGGGATTTCCCCGGTTGCCGATGATATCGATCGCGACGGTACGCCGGAAGTTATCGCGGCCGCGGCCGACGCCCTCTTTGTCTTCACCACCAAAGGCGAGAATTTCATCCATCGCGAGTCCGAATGCGATCCGTGCGTTACCTACTATAACGTGGCCGGAGCCACCGTCAATGCCGGAATTCAGTACCCGGTGCCGCTGTATGCTTTGCACGGTGACAGCATTTACTGCGGTCCCGTGACCGGGGACTACGGCGATATTTCGTCGCCCAAATTGATCGCGGTCGGGACACCCTATTCTGGAGTGGGGACTAGCGGCCGTGTATTTGTGTACGCGCCGCAGGACCTGGGCAACAACGGTCAGGCCGATCTGGCCGACTTCATCAATACCGATGGCGCACCCATCGCCCTCATCTTCGGCAAGCGACTTTGGGCATTGACAACTACGGGCGCCATTTATCGAAAGGATTCTTTGACGGCGTCGGTTATTATAGCACCGGCTCCGTATGTCGACTTGCGGGAGTACCACGGTATCTGTTCGGTGGGCGAATCTCTTCTTCTGATGTACGGGGATTCGCTCGCCACAGGGATGAAGCTCTACAGGCCGGCCACTGCTGTGACTGATACGACCCCCACGTTCGATCTCGGCGAGTACTACGAGTACGGACCCATCACCGTCGATGTCGACAGAGATGGGACTCCCGAGATTGCCGCGTTTTCTCATGATGGTCGCATCGCGCTGGTCTCGGTCGATACATCCGGCTCCCCGGCGCAATTCCAGTTGTTGGAGTCCCGAGAAACGGGCCTGACCTTTACCGTGAACCCCGTGGCTGCGGACATTGACGATGATGGCTATCCGGAACTCTTGATCGGCGGGATCGGATCACTGTATGCATTTAATCGCAATCTCACGCTCGTCACGGAATTCCCTGTAGAGGTCAACGATCGTTTCCCCGACGACCGCGTCATGGCTGCGGCGGTCGTGGCGGATATCGAGACTGGTGGCCGTCCGGAAACCGTCTTCCCAACGGAAATCGGCAATGTTTATTCATTCGGTGGCGAACGTACCTACGGCTTTCCGCTGTCCGGCGGCGAACTTGGTGTTGGTTCACCGGTTGTTTACAGTGACTCAAGCGGCGGCTACCTGGGGTACCTCGGAGCCGATGGGTGGTTTTATGCCTGGGATTGCAGCGCCGACAGCACACGTTCATACTGGCCCATGTATGGCGCTGCCCCAAATGGCTCTCTCAGTTTCGATCAGTCACGCCTGGGAAGTCCGACGGCGCTGAGCGCTGATTTCGACGAACAGCGCTTCTATAACTACCCCAATCCGGTGCTGGATGGAGAGACGACCTTCCGGTATTATCTGGGTCAGTCGCCGGACAAAGTGACACTGACGATTTACGACTTGACCGGGGAGGAAGTCTCTGCGCTCGACGGTCCGCGCACACCGGGAGTCGATAACGAGGTTTTGTGGCAGTGTGCAGACGTCACACCCGGTGTTTACCGGTGCATCATCAAGGTCGAGTACGGCGGCGGCACAAGAACCGCCTTTACCGATGTAGCGGTGATCCGATAGAAACCAGAGGAGACGAGACGCGCATGAAAGTGATTCACCGAGTATCGATTGTCACGGCCGCCGCATTGGCGTTTTCCGGCAGCCTCTCGGCGACGCAAATGACGCCGTCCAGTCAGGGGGGCACTGATGTCGTTCTTCAGCCGTCTCGTCTGTCGCTAGAACTGACGGGTCTTCGATTTGATGATGGAGTCGCCGGCAGGATCGATCAGCCGGACGGTGGTGATTTTGGTGACGAGCGGGTTGCAGATAGTTTTCGCGACGGATCGGACTCGCCTCCCGGCACGAAGTCGCCGTTCAAAGCGTTCGCCCTCTCCATGATTGTTCCCGGTGCGGGCCAGCTGTATTATGGCAGCAAAACCAAGGCAGTGGCGTTCTTTGCTGCCGATGTTGCTCTCTGGGCGCTGCAATTCAAGTGGCACGCGGATGGTGTCGATATGGAGGACGAGTTCGAGGCTTATAACCGGAAGTATTGGAGCCGAGAGAGATACGAACAGCAGTATCTCCTGTGGGCGTACGGAGAAGCTGATGATGATTTGATCAGCGAGCAGGAGGTCTCGCATCATCTGCCCGATACGCGGACCCAGCAGTACTACGAAATGACGGGCAAATACAACCAGTTCGCATGGGGATGGGAGGATGCAGAATTCGACGGCAACACACTCGATGACTACAGCGCCGGAAACCCGCCGCCACGAATCATATCCGATGCTCTGACCCCGTATTCTCGACTGCGGCTGGATTATGAACAGATGCGAGCCGACGCAAACAGCAAATTGGAGGATGCCCGCAAGATGATCATGGTATCCATTCTGAATCGGCTCATCAGCGGATTCGAGGCCTACTTCAGCACCAAACGCCACAATGATGCGTTGCGGCAATACGGTTCCGGGGAGTCCCGGTTAGACGTACGGGCGGCGCTGGCGAGCTACAATTCACTTCGCGATACGCCTTTTCTCCATGTTGCATGGCGTTTTTAGACGGGAGACTACAAGTCGTATGAGAAGGATTGCCACGTTTGCAGCCGTCGCGATGCTGTTGCCGTCGTGGACGGGCGCTGTCGAATTGAAACCAACGCCGGTACAGGACGCCATGCAGATCAGCCTTTATGCTGGCGGCTGGTCCGACGAATTCGACAATCCAACCCGCACGGCGGTGCCCAAGTCCACTACAACCGATGCTGACGCTCAACCGCGGCGCAAGTCAACATTGAAGGCCGCCTTGCTGTCTGCGCTCATTCCCGGAGCGGGGGAGTACTATCTGGGCAACAAGAAGAAAGCACGCTACTTCTTCGCAGCCGAAGCGCTCACATGGGTCGGGTACTTCTCGTTCAAAATCTACGGTAACTGGAAGGAGGACGACTACGTCCGGTTTGCCGCCCAGAACGCGAACGCCCGACTAGATGGGAAAAATGACGAGTTCCGCGACCTGGTAGGCTTCTACACCAGCATTGATGAATACAATACGTTTGGCCGCGTTTTTGATCCCGAACGCGCCTACCTCAATGACACCCCCGATAACCACTGGCGCTGGCAGAGTGAGGAAGACCAGGAGACGTATCGGCACCTGAAAAACCGCGCCCGGGAAGCCGACCGCCGATCCGAGTTTATGATCGGGGTCGCGATTGTCGACCGCATCATCTCGGTGATTGACGCTATTCGCGATGGTCAGCGTTTGAACAAGCAGTTCTCGACCGAGTCGTTTGCCACCCGGGGTCGCTCGGATATGAAACTGCGGATAAATCCTTTTGCCTCGAAAACGCAGGTATCACTCACGTTTTACACCGATTTTGAGTGATGTTGAACGAACGCGGAAGACTGATCTTTGCTACAGCGCTGATTGCGGCGGGACTGGCGTGTGGAGGGAAGCAGGGTGGTGTTAGCGATGAATCGGCGGCTGTTCCGAAGCCGTCGGCAGTGATCCTCGATACCGTTATCGACGGTGATATTCTGGGAGAGCCGCTGAGCGCCCCGTATGGAGTCGCGGTAGACTTCCGAGGCTCAATATATATCACCGATGCCGGCAATCACCGGGTGATCAGTCTCTCGCACCAGCTTGCGCCGAGAGATGACATTGGCGGTTACGGCAGCGCACCGGGTTTGCTGAATCGTCCGGGTTTTATCTCAGTCGATAACGGATTGAACGTACTCGTCGCCGATAGGGGCAACACGCGTGTCTGCCGCTTCAACTCGCGCCTGCAGTTTGTGAATGAACTCACTCTTCTGACGTTTGACGATCCCGTTCTTTTTGGTCAGCCGTCGGGAGTCGCCCTGACCGATTACGGCGAGATCTGGGTCGCGGACCGCGACAAGGACCGAGTCGCGCTGTTTGACAATACGGATCGTTTCGATCGATTCATCGCCGAATTTGGATATTCTGGGGGGCAGGTGTCCAGTCCGGAGAAAATCGCGCCTGATGGACGCGGCGGCTTTCTCTTGTGCGACGCCGGGAACAGCCGGGTCAGTCGATATGACCGATTTGGTAATTTCGCCGGCGCCTTTGGGGAAAAGGTGTTCCGCTACCCCGTAGCTGCGACTGTTGACCGTGCCTTGCGCGTGTGGGTAGTCGATCGAGATCTTCCGGCGCTGCTGTGTTTTGATCCGGCAGGGAGACTCATCTTCGAATTGCAGTCTCGAATCCTCGGGGCGGATCATTCGTTCGCGGACATCACCGACATAGCTGCGATGAGCGATGGCCGTCTCATACTGTGCGACTCCCCGCACAACCGCCTTCTGATCGGACGAGTTCTCAACGACGGTGAGTGAGCGGAGGCGGCGGTGCATGCACGAATCGCTGCATTTCTGGTCGCCATCGTTCTCTCGACGCCACCAACGTTATCAGCGTCAGTCGAGCTCGTTCGCCGAGTATTCGTCGCCCCAGACATTCCGCTGGCCGTAAGTACCGACAACGCAATCATCATCGGCGACTCCGACTCGCTGTACCTGAACGACAGCCTCCTAATTCGTGACCGCGATTACCTCTATGACCCCGGCACCGGTGCCTTTCTTCTCCTACTGACGGAGCGGCATTTCTCCACGGACGACACGCTCAAGGTGGTTTACCGTCGGCTGCCCGATTGGGCGAGTCGCTGGATTGGGCGCGAGATACCCGATATATCCTCCGCAGCGGAAAGCAGGCTCTCGTCGCCGATCACTGATCCATCTGCGGGGCGCCCGGCGCCGGGGGGGCGGGGCGTGCAGTTGAGCGGGGCCAAGAGCTTTCGCTTCTCAGCACGCTCGACGGGGACATCGGAGTTCAGCCAATCGCTTAATATGACTATCGAGGGGGAGTTGACGCCGGGTGTGGAAATCACCGGCGCTGTTACGGACCGAGGATATGATCCATCTTATGGCACTCTCAACAGCCGACTGGGCGAACTTGACAAAGTCAATGTACAACTCCGCTCAAAACGTCTGCATGCGCAACTGGGGGATATCACGATCGGCGGGATGCCAAATCGACTGATGGGAAAGCAGGTGTCGGGTGCTTCAGCGGCGGTGTCCTACCCCAACTGGCATATGGCAGCAGCAGCAGCACGCCCTCGCGGCAGGTTCGAGACTGCACGCCTCGGCGGTTCGGATGGTTTTCAGGGACCCTACCAGGTGACTGGGAACTCAGGACAAGCGATAGTCCCGGGCTCAGAGTCGGTGTGGCTCGACGGGGTTAAGCTGGAGCGCGGGGCCAGCAAAGACTACACGATGGACTACCCGACCGGGCGAATCACATTCACGGTGAGCCGTCCGATGGATTCACGAAGCAGGATCGAAATCGACTATGAACCTCTGCTCACATCTTTCGAGCAGGAGCTTTTCGCGGGAAGAGCCGGCGCGCTCACCGCCGACTCAAGCCTGTTCTTCTCGGCTGGTGCGATCAGAGAGGGCGACGATCCCCAACGCCCGGAGGCGGGTGAATTTTCGGCAGCGGACTTGAGTCTGCTGGAGGTTGGCGGAGACGCGCGTGTGTTCCGCTCGGGAGTGATACCCGACACATCCGGCGATTACTCGCTGATCCCGGATAGCCTGCCGGATTCGGTGTTTCAATATGTGGGTGACGGAGCGGGAGATTTCTCGGTCTCATTCAGTTATGTCGGCCCCGGCAGCGGGTCCTATCAATTTGTCGGTTCGGATGTCTATCGCTTCGTGGGCGATAGCCTGGGAGACTATGAACCGGTAATCGAACTGACTGCGCCCGCGCGCAGCGATGAGTATCAGCTTATAGCGGGTGCCCGCAGCAACCGGCTGGGAACGATCACGGCGGAATACCGTAGAACGGAGTTCGACCGAAACCTGCTGTCCGCTCGTCAGGACGACGACAACGCCGCTGATTTCTACGACCTCCGGTACAAGCGACTTTGGCGGAATTCCGATGCGCCAAACCAGGTGTCGCTCCATCGACGAGTAAAGGAGGCGGGCTATACGACGCGAGAGCGACTCGATGATCCGGACTTCGGCCGTCGATGGTATTTACCGGCCGAATTTGCGAGTAAGGCTACGGAGGTACTTCACGAAGCCCGGGGAGAGGTTTGGCCGGTTGCGGGCTTCTCCGTCGGCGCCGGATACGGCGACCTGCGGTACAGAGATCGATTCGGTGCTTCCCGCACGACAGTTGCGGCTTCAGTAACCAATCGCCGCATTCGGGCTCGTGCGTCCTATGAGGGGGTATCGTCGCATCTGGACAGCGCGTCACAAGAGGGGCGCGGATCTATTGACAACGCGCAGATCGGCGGTGCCGTGGGTCTTTTGAACGGACTGGAACTGTCGGCGGAATACGAACGCGACCGCCGGCACAACACGTACTCCGCGCACAATACGGGCGCCCGATACGACCGCGTAACATTGGAAATCCGACAGGCCGCCGATTACCTGCGCTGGGAGCTCTACGATGAGGACTCCTTGAACGAATCGTGGAGTAAGGCTCTCGGTCGGAGTCGACTTGCCGCTGGTTCCATTCGTCGATTCGGACCCTTCTCATATGACGCGAACGCGACATATCAGTGGCTGTCACGGACGAAGGACGACCTGGAGAGCTTTCTCGGCCGATTGCATCTGCGCTACGATGACGTGCGCCGGCGGTTGACGTTCACATCGTCATATCTCGTGTCAGAGGAAACACGTAATGCGAGAGGGGTGTCATACTTGGAAGTTGAGCCCGGTCTCGGCGATTATGTTTTCGAAGACGGGCAGTATATTCCGGATCCGGACGGCAATTACTTAAGGGTCGAGGAACTACTGTCGACCACCGATGATGTACGTCGGGGAGAGAAGAGTTTCTTTTTCTCCCGTGAGTACGACCTCATAGCTCTCCGTCTGACGACCGACGTTCGTGAAGAGCTTCTGCCTGACGGTGATCGTTCTTTGTGGTGGGCCTTGCCGTTTTACAGCGATCCGAGTCAACCGTTTCTTTACTTCGAACGACGGTACACCGCCGATGTACGATTGTTGCCGCTGGGCGGCTATCATGTATTGGTTCTCGAGTATGCGGACCAGCTTGAGCGTCGGCGTATTCTCGACACCGATCCACAACGACGCGACCGCTTGGGATCGCTCAAGCTGCGCCAGCGAATCCACCAGACCTTTATAGAAGAGTCCGGCAGCGTCTTTGCTCACGAGCGCGATTCCTACTACGGTGGTCGGGGAGACATAACCGGGTTCGGTCTCGGAATCACGGCGCGACAGGTCTTGTCTGGCGGAGAGTTGTCTGCCGGCGGTGCGTATCGCCGCGCCGACGACGTCTCGCGTGTTCGATCGCAGATCTACTCGGCGCTTTTCGACTCCCGTCTGCGCGTGATCCAGCGCGGAGAACTTCGGTCGTCGCTTGAACTTTACCTGCAGGATCTCGAGGGCGACATTTCCGGTGTATCTTACCAGCTTACCGACAACCGCCCGGGCGTACGAGGCGCAATCTGGTCGGTTATTCTGAATTTTGGGGTACGTGATGGTATGCGGATCAACTTCAACGTAACCGGTCGACACGCGAACAATCGCACTGCCCGCATTTTCGGGCGTGGGGAGGTGGTGGCGGGCTTCTAGCCCTCGTCATGCGACTTTTCCAGGTAGTCATTGTTGTGCTGGTGTCGCTGGCGGTAACATCCGTTCTCGGTGGCGTTGCTCCTTCGTCGGGTGAACCGGCGCTGCAGGTAAACGCCATTCGGATTGGCGATACACTGGTCAAGCTCGCCCATCCCATTGCGTTTGACTCCGCATCTGTGGATGATGCGGTTGGCCGACTCATGGAGCGGTACCGGACGCAGGGACACTTCTTTGTCCGTGCCCGGATAACAGGACTCGGTCAGTCCGATGAGCCACCCTACTGGGTCCTTGACCTGAAGCTCACCCCCGGGCCGGTCGTTACCGTGAGGCGACTGATATTCGATGGGCTGAAACGAACTGATGGCGCGCGCCTGCGCCGTTTCTTCACGTTGAAAGACGGATCTCCTTTGACACCCGCTCTGCTGGCAGATGTTGAACGTGAAGCCCGCACAATTGATTACCTCGATCTCAACGGACCAGCCGGCATCCGGATTTTGCCCGGTTATACAGAGGCCGATCTCGAACTACCTTTTCGTGAGCATCGGCAAGTGAGTTTTTTTGGCGGCGGCGGGTACGGACCGGACGACAACACGGGGCTTCTGTGGAATGCCCGCCTCACCCTGGAGAATATCTTCGGCGGCGGCCGGCGGGCCGGGATTCGCTCTGCTCGGCCGGACCGGGGACGAACCGAATTGACCGTCGACTATCAACAGCCGCTGTTCTGGTTTGGTCGAGACCGTGGAGCTGTTTCTGTCGCAACTCGTGATTACCGTGAGAGCTTCTACGAATTCGCGGCAGAGGCAGCCTATACCACGGCACTCACCACAACTACAGACCTGACTCTCGGATTGGGTTTTAAACGCGTGGAGCCCTCCGGTATTGCCCCCGGCTATTCCGGCTATTCGGCCTCGGTTGGTTTGGAACGCTCCACTATCACCGATCCCCTGAATCCGTCCGGGGGTTTGCGGATTCACACGTCACTGACGTACCTGGCTCGTCGTTATTCTTCGGACAGTCTTCTGACAATACCGGGGCGGAACGCATTCAACGAAA
Source organism: Candidatus Zixiibacteriota bacterium (assembly GCA_034003725.1). NCBI lineage: Bacteria > Pseudomonadati > Candidatus Zixiibacteriota > Candidatus Zixiibacteriota bacterium. Next base: position 80,937 of record JAVEYB010000012.1, on the reverse strand, counting down.
CGCGTACGGCCGTCGATATCGAGTCCTACACATCGCTGCCGGGCCCGGCAGTCATGCACATTTCGGCGCGCTACCGTGGCTTGGAAACGGGAGACCGCATTCCACCACTTGCAGAGTTGTTCTTTGTCGGTGGCCCGGGTTCGCTCCGCGGTTACCGTACGGACCAGTTCGCGGTTCAGCGAACCGCGTACGGCACCCTGGAACCCAGGCTGCGCTTCACCTCAGCCTATCTTTTCGTTTTTTACGAAGGGGCGTACCTCAATTCGACCGAGGCGGAGGGCACTCTCAGTGAGTCGTATAGAGCCGGTGTCGGCGGAGGGATTGCGGTTGTCGGGGAAGAACGGTCCGTGCGGGTGTCGTTCGGATGGGGCCAGGGTGCGGAGCTCGACGGGCCTCGGCTCGCGGTCGAATTCTCCACCGACATATAGTTGTTGACGAGCCTCCGTTCTTGCCGATATTCTCCGGCGTGCGAGTCATTCGAGACTATCTATCACTCATACGAGCGGTCAACTGCGCTGTTGCCTCAGCGGGGGTATGGGTAGGTGCCTATCTGGCCAGTCCGGGATTGCCCGTGGCGCCAGTGCTTCTGACGTCCGTCGCAGTGTTTCTGGTCTGTGCGGCAGGTAACATGCTCAACGATGTGGTCGATCTCGCTATTGATCGCATCAACCGCCCTCGTCGGACGCTGGTGCGCGGTGCCGTGTCCGTGCCGCGCGCGAAACTGCTGGTGGTGGCATTCAACACGCTGGCGATTGTTGTCTCTCTCCTCGTGTCCTGGCAGGTACTGATAGTGGTAACGCTGTCGGCGATAGCGCTGTTCGTCTATAACATCCGCCTGAAAGGAGTGCCTCTGGTCGGCAACTTTGTTGTTGCGATACTGGGCGGACTCACCTTTGTAGTCGGGGGAATGGCGGTTGATCCGCGCCTGTTGAGTGTGCTGCCTGGCCCGGCCGTACCGGCGATTTTCGCGGTCTTGTTTCACCTGGTGCGCGAAATCATCAAAGACGTCGAGGATGTTGAAGGGGATCGCCGGGCCGATGTAAAGACCATTCCTCAGTTCGTCGGTCCGGTGGCAGCGCTGACGATTGCTATTGGGCTGTTTGTCGTGCTTGTGCTGCTGACACTCGTGCCGATCTACTATGACTGGTTTAGTCGGGCATATGAGATTCTGACCGTTTATGTCATCGATCTTCCGCTGTTGGCGCTGCTCATCGTTGTCTGGGGAAATCCGACAAAGCGACTGCTGCGGGTGGGTTCGATGGCGCTCAAAACAGGGATGATTGTAGGTCTGTTCGCCATGGTGCTGGGGCGATAACAAAATTGAAACAAACGCCTGCAAGATGAGTATAATTGGGCAAGGCTCCGCCCTTGATGTTAACTCTTGACTGGACAGATAGTTAGCTGCCGGCAAGGCGGCCTGGTACGGGCCTTGTTTGACGAAACTCCGGTTATCGGGAATGCACATTCGACTGCTGTTAACGGTTGTAGCAATACTATTCGTCGGATCGATTGCGATCGGGGCTGGCAGTATCACTCTGACGCAGTCGATCGACCGCACCGAAGCGCCATTCGAGGAGCAGGCGGTGCTTGAGTTCGTGCTCACGTGGTCCAGCCCGCAGTCCGCATACCGCTTCGAGCGCCCGTTGCAGCCTGTCCTGGACAAGCTGCGGGTGGGCCGTTTCGCTACGTCAATATCGTCGACCGGCAGCGGCAGCGAGGAAGTTACCACGAAACGCTTCGAGTTTTCGCTTATCCCGACCGAATCAGGTATCGGGAGGGTGGAGCCCGTTACCATTGCCTTCCTGTCGTGGCCGGACTCCATCCCCGGCGAAGTCGTGACAGAGCCGGTGTCGATAACTATTGCAGCCCCTCGTCCGCCAGACGCTCAGCCCGACCGACTACCGGTTTGGTTGCTCGTGCTGGCAGGAGCCTGTGTTGCGGCCGGCGGCGGTGCAGTGTACGCCTATAGGCGGCGACGTGCTCGTGCGGAGATGCCCGAGAAGACGCCCGCGGAACGCCTTCTCGAACGGCTGTCCACTCTGCAGAAGGAAGCGGGTTCCGATCTGAAGCGCTTTCAGACGGGACTGTTTTCTATGTTGGTTGACTATCTCGAACAGCAATTCGATCTGCCGCTTGCGGGCAAGACCGCGGATGAAGTGGCTTCGGCAATTGCCCACACGGCACTTAGCGACGCCCAGCGCGACTCGATTGTCGGCTGGCTGCAGCGAGCCGAGCGGGAAAAGTACCAGCCTGTCAATCCCTCGCCGGGTGAGACCGTTCGCCTGGCTAACGACCTACGATCGTTTTTCGACAAGATGTAAGTGAATATAGAGCGGAGGCTGCATGCAAACTGACATTCAACAGATACAGGCCGTTGTCGAACGCGAGTCGGCGTTTGTCGATCGCCTCACCGGCCAGATCGGTTCCGTTATCGTCGGGCAGAAGTACCTCGTCGAACGCCTGCTGATCGGGATTCTGGCTGACGGCCACATTCTTATCGAAGGGGTGCCGGGCCTTGCCAAGACCCTTTCCGTGAAGACTCTCTCCGACGCGATTTCGGTCAAGTTCCAACGGCTGCAGTTTACTCCCGATTTACTTCCCGCCGACCTGATCGGTACGATGATCTATAATCCGCAGCGGTCAGAATTCCTTGTCAAGAAGGGGCCGATCTTCGCCAATATCATCCTCGCGGACGAGATCAACCGCGCCCCTGCGAAAGTGCAGTCAGCGCTGCTCGAAGCGATGCAGGAGCGACAGGTGACGATCGGTGAGACGACGTTCCCGCTCGATGAGCCGTTCCTTGTTCTTGCAACACAGAACCCGATCGAGCAGGAAGGAACCTATCCGCTTCCGGAAGCGCAGGTCGACCGCTTCATGCTGAAGCTGAAGATCGGTTACCCGTCGCCCGCCGACGAACGGGAAATCATGGATCGCAACACCGGCGCCGCGTCAATACGCGTGGAGAAGGTCATTCGCGCGGAAGATATAGTACGAGCGAGACAGGTCATCCGCTCTATCTACGTCGATGACAAGGTGAAGGAGTATATCGTCAACATCATCTTCGCGTCGCGCGAACCCGAGAAGTATGGTCTGCAGGCGCTGTCCGATCTTATCTCGTTCGGCGCGTCGCCGCGCGCCACGATAAACCTGAATCTGGCCGCCAAGGCGCACGCGTTTCTCAGGGGGCGCGGCTATATCACCCCTGAGGACATCAAGGCAATTGGCCCCGACGTACTGCGCCACCGAATTCTGCTGACGTATGAGGCCGAAGCCGAAGAGGTCACCTCCGACGATATCGTGCAGAAAATCTTCGATGCCGTAGAGGTGCCGTAAACCGTGTCGATGATCCCGAAAGAAGTCCTCAAGAAGGTTCGCAGGATCGAGATTCGGACCAAGCGTCTGGTCAACGATCTCTTTTCCGGTGAATACCATTCCACGTTCAAGGGGCAGGGAATGGAGTTTGAGGAAGTACGTGAGTATATGCCCGGCGACGACATCCGCCTGATCGACTGGAACGTGACCGCCCGGACGGGATTCCCGCACGTCAAGAAATTCCGCGAGGAACGCGAACTGTCGGTAGTGCTTCTGGTCGACGCGTCGTCGTCGGGTCGCTTCGGTACGCGGGAACGGTTCAAATCGGATACCGCCGCGGAGTTGTGTGCGCTTCTGGCTTTCTCGGCAATCAAAAACAACGACAAGGTCGGATTGATCATATTCACGGACACCATAGAGAAGTTCGTGCCGCCGCAGAAGGGCCGTGGTCATGTCCTGCGTTTGATCCGCGAGATTCTGGCTTTTGAACCGACCGGCATCGGAACGAATATCGCGGGCGCCCTGGAGTATCTCAGCCGCGTTATCAAGCGCAAGTCGGTTGTCTTTCTCGTTTCCGACTTTCTGTCCAGCGACTATCAGAAGCCCCTCAGGGTCGCCAACAACAAACACGATATCATCGCGATGAAAATCACGGACCCCCGTGAAAGCACGTTCGACGACGTGGGTTTGCTCGAACTCGAGGACGTCGAAACCGGTGAGGTCTTTCTCGTTGACACCGGATCGAATGAGTTCCGGCGGGAGTTCGAGGCGCGTGCGACCGAAGACCTCGCCAATCTCATGCGAGAGTTTCGGGTGATCGACATGGATTGTATTAACATTCGGACTGACCGGTCGTATATCGTTCCGTTGATCAACTTCTTCAAGATGAGAGAACGCCGCAAATGAGGGCTGGCATTCCTGGCATATGGTTGGCATTCGGCCTGGCTTTAATGCTGGCAACGTGCGCCGACCGCCAATCGGTCGATGTTGAAACCGCAACGAAAATTGCCGGTGAGCTTCGGAGTAACAAACTCTACAGCGCGGCTATTGATGAATACAGGAGTATTCTCGATAATCCCTCGCTCGACTCACACGAGCGGGGCAACCTCAATTATCTGATTGCCCGGATTTACTTCGAGGACATGCACGACTACCGGAATGCCGCAGCCTACTACGTCCGTGCCCGAGCTGTCGCTCCGGACGCACCTTACAGCGACGAGGCTTCGCGCAATCTCATCGTCTCTCTGGAGAAAATGGGACAGACAATCGATGCTCTTCGAGAGCTGAAGTCCGCAACCGCGGTGGATTCTGATGTACGCAAGACGGGCGATAGTGTTGTCGCCATAGTCGGCGATAAGACAATATACACCTCAGATATTGAGGAGCGCATTCAGTCGCTTCCGGGCGATATGCAATCAAAGCTAGCGAATCGGGCGGACCGGGTGGAATACGCTCGCCGACTCGCCGGTGTGGAACTGTTGCACCGCGCCGCCCTGCGCGAAGGATATGACCAGGAACCCGAGATTCGCAGGCAGGTGGACGATTATGCGCGTTCACTGGTCGTGGACCGATTCCTCCGAGACAAGGTCATGAAAGATATGACGATCGATACAGTGGACGTGCGGACATACTACCTGGCGCATCAGGAAGATCGCTATAACGGAATGCCTTACGATTCGATCCGCGCCGCCGTGCTTCTGGACTATCAGCAGGAAAAAGCTGATGCGGCATACACCCGGTATCTGCAGAAGCTGGCCAGTGCGGAGCGGTTCGAGTTCTACGAAAAGAACGTGCAGTGAGCAGTACTATGAGATATGCGCTCGTTCGACTCTCGATATCCCTCGCAACGCTTCTGGCGTTGACAGACATCCGGGGAATGGCCCAGGAGCCGGATACGGTAACGTCGCTTCCCGGTGTGACGGTCGAGACCTCCGTCAGTCAGGCGGAAATCTATGTTGGCGATCGCATCACATATAGCGTATCGATCACGTACGACTCCACTATTGAGCTGGTTCCGCCGCCGCTAGGCGCCAATCTCGGCGCATTTGAGGTTAAGGACTATCAACCTGACATAGAAACCACACTCGATGACGGGAGAAAACGCTCCGAGACGGTTTTTACGATATCTACATTCACCACGGGCGACTACGTCGTACCTCCCTTGCCGGTTATATTCCTACTGCCGGACAGCACCTCCAGGCTCATCATGACCGAGGGAATTCCTGTCAAGGTGAAATCGCTGCTCGGCGATAACGCCGACACACTCGATATAAAACCGCTCAAATCGCAATATGAGTTTGAGTCCGAAATCCCGGTGTGGTATTACTGGGGCTGCGCTGCGCTGCTGCTGATTGTGTTGCCTCTGATCGTATGGCTGCTGTTGAGGAGACGCCGGGCCGCCATCGCACCGGTCGACACGCGGACACCGTGGGAAATCGCATTCGAGGAACTGGCGTTGCTGCAGCAGCAGAATCTTGTCGGCGCGGGAGCACACAAGCAGTACTATTTTGTGTTAACCGACATTGCCCGTGCGTTTCTGGGCCGGATGTACAGACTCGACGTGCTCGAAATGACGACATCGGAGTTTGATGCCGCCTTCTGCCAGATTGCACTTCCCGGGGAGTGGTTCGATCGCCTGATGTCTTTTTTCCAGCACGCCGACCTCGTTAAGTTTGCCCGCGCGACGCCGGAGCCGGGTCGGGGCGATCAGGATCTTAACCTCGTACACGATCTGGTTGCCGATATCCGCGACGAGCATCTGCGAAAAGTTGAGGCGGAAGCCCGCCTGACCAACGGCAAGAACCGGCGGGCGGAGAAAGAGAAGGCCGCATGAGTAATCTGGAGTTTGCCGGACTCGGATTCAGCGTGTTTGAACGAGCCAACATTGTCATTCCGGCAGCGGTCATCTTCATCGTTGGCGCACTTGTGATAGCTGCGATGCTGGTCTTTCGCCTGAAAATGCGACGGGCGGTTTCAGCCACTATAAAGTATTCGGATCTTCGTATCGTCAAGCGGGCGGCCAGGTCGGGACGGCAGCGCTTTCGATCGATCCTCCTGGTGTTTCGCGTGCTGGCTCTCGCCTTGCTGGTCGTGGCGGTGGCACGCCCACGATCGGGGACGGAGATTGTCGAAGAGAGTTCGGAAGGGATCGACATTATGATCGCCCTTGACGTGTCGTCGTCCATGCAGGCCGAGGATTTCAAACCTCACAACCGCCTCTATGTTGCCAAGGAGGAAATCAAGAAATTCATCGAACGTCGGCCGCACGACCGAATCGGACTGGTTGTGTTCGCGCGGAATTCCTTTACCCAGTGTCCGCTGACCGTCGATCACGGCGTCCTGCTCCAGTTTGTCGATATGGTCGACTTCGGCGTGCTTGATGACGGCACGGCAATCGGTATGGCAATCGCCAACGGGGTTAACCGGCTGCGCGAGTCCGATGCCAAGTCGAAAATCATGGTCGTGCTCACCGATGGCGTGAACAACTCCGGAGAAATCGATCCCCTGACGGCAGCGAACATCGCGTCGACTTTTGATATCAAGATTTATACGATCGGCGCAGGGCGGCCGGGCAATGCCATGGTGCCCTATGACGACCCGATTTTCGGCAAGCGGTACATTTACAGCCCGACCCGTATCGATGAAGATGTGCTGAAGGAAATAGCTGACCGCACAAAGGGACGCTACTTCCGAGCTCGCTCCGGTGAGGAACTGGAATCAATATATGTGGAGATCGACCAGCTGGAGAAGACCGAAATCAAAACGTCCTCGCATATGCAGTATCGGGAGCTGTTTCACTATTTCGCCTATGCGGGACTTGTTTTGCTGGTACTGGAGATGGTGCTGGCCAACAGCTACTTCAGGAAACTCCCGTAACGTGGAAGTCGGTTGATGGTATGAGATTCGCAGAGCCAACAAACTTCATGCTGTTGATAGGGGTGGCCCTGATGGCGGTCTTCGTTCTCTGGGCCGTCGCTCGGAAGAAGAGCCTGCTGCAGCGCTTCGGGGATATCCCGCTGGTGATGAAGAACGCACCGTATATCTCGTTCGCACGCCAGCGTACCAAGGCGTTCCTGCTGGTTCTGGCGCTGGTATTTATCACGGCGGCCCTGGCTCGGCTCCAGTTCGGGACTCACCTTGAACGCGTGAAGCGACAGGGGATCGACCTGATAATTGCAGTCGATGTCTCGACATCGATGCTCGCGCGCGACATGCAGCCAAACAGGCTCGAACGCGCCAAACAGCAGGTGAGAACGATTATCGACCGTCTCGAAGGAGACCGGGTTGGACTCATTGCTTTTGCGGGCGAAGCGTTCGTGCAGTGTCCCTTGACCGTCGATTATCCTGCCGCCCAGATGCTGCTGACGGCAATGAATGAAAAGTCGGTGTCGATTCAGGGGACCTCTATTGCTGAGGCCATCAAGACGGCTGCGAAGTCGTTCGACCAACAGGAGCGCAAGTATAAGGTTCTTCTACTCCTGACGGATGGCGAGACGCACGACAAGACGGCGCTGGAGGCGGCGGAGTCTGCCCGCGAACTGGGCATTCGAATATACACTGTGGGAATAGGCAGTCCATCGGGAGAACCGATTCCAATCATGGATCGCAGTGGGAAACAGGTTGGATTCAAGAAGGACGAAGACGGCGAGGTCGTCGTTTCCCGTCTGGACGAGCAGACCCTGCAGAAAGTGGCACTGGCAACAGGGGGGAAATATTATCTGGCGACACCCGGTGAAATGGAGTTAGATAAGATCCTTGACGAAATCAGCCGGCTTGAGAAAAAGGAACTGGAAGGTTCGCTCGTCACACGGTATGAGGACCGCTTTCAATGGCCGCTGCTGTTTGCATTATTGCTGGTAGTCGTCGAGTTTTTCGTTCCGGAGCGTAAGAGGCCCAACGGGAGAGCACACCATGCATAGAACGACAATCTGGATTCTCTGCGCCGCCGCCGTGGCGGCTTCATCGCCTGCATTCGCCAGGAAGCCGGTGGAACCGGTTCGCAAGGGGAACGAAGCCTTTGTCAATAAGGACTACCGGACGGCGCTTGAGCAGTATTCGATTGCCGAGACCGAATTGCCGGAGTCGCCGGAACTCGACTACAATATCGGCAATGTCCAGTATCAGCAGGGTGATTATCAGGCCGCGCTCGAACGATACGATAAAGCGATCAAGACTGATGACGTGTTGCAACAGGCCCGTGCGCATTATAACTCAGGTAACGCGCACTTCAAGGCGCAGGACTACCCCAAGGCTATCGAGTCGTACAAGAAGGCTCTCGAGGTAGCCCCCGACGACATGGACGCCAAGTTCAACCTTGAATTGGCCCGACGCCTGCTGAAGGAGCAGACACAACCCGAACAGCAGCAGCAAAACGAGCAACAACAGCAGCAACAGCAACAGGAAAAGCAACAACAGCAGCAACCGCAACCGCAGCAGGATCAGCAGGACAAGCAACAGGACGAACAGCAGCAGCAGCCGGAACAGGCGCAGGACAAGCCGATGAGCAAAGAAGATGCGGAGCGGATTCTCAACGCGCTCGAAGATGATGAGCAGGATGTCCAAAAGAAGGTACGGCGAAACGTGAAAGCGAGTTCGTACCTGGGCAAGGACTGGTGAGATGCAATGACTCGAATCGCACACATCGCTCTCGGTGCCTGGATACTTGCGGCGGTCTTGCTTGTTGTTCCGCCCGTGTCGTCTCAGGTGACGCCGCCGCCCGTCAAGGTCGACGTGACCATCGATCAGGACACTATCGGGATGGACGAGCAGGCGATTCTACAGATTGTAGTCGCCGGGAGCGACCAGGATCTGCCGGCTCCACAATTGCCGACCCTGCCGAGGTTTGATGTGTATAGTCAGGGGAGGTCCAGCAATATCAGCATTCTCAACAACCAGATGAGCGTCTCCGTGACGTACCGGTACATGCTGCTGCCGCGTGAACCGGGCGTCTATCCGATCGAGAATATCGCCGTCGTATACCGCAACAAGCGTTATGTCGGCAATCCCATTGAATTGACGGTTGTCGATAAGGGGCAGGCCGCCCCGCCGCAACTTGAGAACAACTCAGTCGACCAATCCGGAAAATCGCGCGATTACTTCCTGACTGCGGAAATCGACAAAAACAACCCGTTTGTGAACGAGCAGGTGACCCTCACGCTCAAGTTCTATATCGCGGTGCAATACTACAACACGCCCGAATTGACACAGCCGCCCACAACCGGCTTCTGGACGGAGATGCTGGGTAACCGTGCGCCGTACTATCAGAAAATCAGCGGCCGTAACTACCAGGTGCTTGAGGTCAAATACGCCCTGTTTCCCACACAAACGGGGGAACTGACGATCGGCCGCGCGCTGATTCGCACGACAGTTGCTGCTCCCAGCCGCACGAAACGTCGGAGCATCTTTGACGACTTCTTCAACCGCGGAGAGGAAATTACCGTCCGATCCAAACCCATGACCATCACTGTACGTCCGCTGCCGACTGCCGGTCGCCCAGACGACTTCTCCGGTACGATCGGCAGGTTTGATATTTCCGCCCGGCCCGACAAGACGGAAGTCGAGGTCAATCAACCTGTGACTGTGACCGTGGAGATAACGGGCTTCGGCAACGTGAAGTCGGTGGCGGAGCCCGAGATTGGAGATCTGGCAGACTTTCGCGTGTATCGTGCCTCCAGCAATGAGAACGTAACCAAGGTGGACGACCAGGTCGGGGGGACGAAGACATTCGAAGAAGTGTTTATTCCACGCCGGCCGGGTGAACTGGAAATACCGTCGCTGAAATTCACCTACTTCAATCCCAGGAAATCGGAGTACGAAACCAAACGAACGCGACCCATAAAAGTTACGGTCACCGCTGCCGACGGGTACGCTGCCGATGCAACCATGCCGTATGACGGCCCGGGTGTCAGCATAGGGTCTCAATCTCGTGACATCAGGTTCATCAAGCAGGATCTCGGTGATTTGCGCAAACGGGGAGCCGTCATCCTCACTGACCCGTTGTATGTCGCCATTAACGGATTGCCCGTTCTGGTCATGATCGGGATGGCTGTGAACCGGGTTCGTCGTGAACGGCTCGCCAAAGATGTCGGATACGCACGGTCTCGATCGGCCTCTCGGATTGCACGAAAGCGCCTTGGCACTGCCGGCAGCATGGCTTCGGTAGACAGGACCGAGCAATTCTATGCCGAGTTGAGCCGCGCCGTTACGTCATACATCGCCGATAAGCTGAACCTGTCGCCGCATGGCCTGACCAGTGATAAGATAGGGGCATTGCTGGTCGACCGGGGAGCCGACCCCGCGCTCGTGGAAGAAACGAATGGCTTTCTGCGCGAGTGCGACTTTGCCCGCTTTGCACCGGCCTCGATCAACGACGAGGATATCAAGTCATCTTTGCAGCGTGCCGAGCAATTGATCGTGCGGATGGAGAGTGTTCCCTTTGCGTAAACTCTGTATGTTTGCCGGTGTCTGTGCGGTGCTGATCCTGGCAGGCGCTACTTCCCTCTACGGGGGCACGCGCCGGGAGGCGTTTGACGAAGCCAACGTGCTTTATCAGGAACGTTCGTTCGATAGCGCCATCGTGCTGTACGAAGCGATCCTGGCCGACAGCGTTGAATCGGCGCCGCTGTATTTCAATCTCGGCAACGCCTATTTCAAAAGGGGAGACCTTGGCCGGGCGGTACTCAACTACTTGCGCGCCCGGCGACTGGATCCCGGTGACAGCGACATTGAAGCCAACCTTGCCTTTGCCCGTGGCTTCACGCGTGTCCAGATGGAAGGCGTGCAGCTCAATCCGGTATCGAGCCTGATGATTTCCGCCGTATCGGACTTCCGTCTGACTACACTTGCATGGCTGTCATCGCTGCTGTTCATCTGTCTGTTTGTGCTCCTGTCGCTCCGCTTTGGTCTCGGCTGGCATGGGAATGGGTTACGTCGCTGGATCATCGCAGTCTCACTGTTGCTTGTCGTGTCGGCCGCATTGACAACTTTCAAATATCGCCACGACTTCCTGACCCGGTGGGCGGTTCTGACATGCGACGAGTGTCCCGTCTACATTGGACCATCGGAGGACCTCGACATCGAACTCCAGGGTGCCCCGGGTTTGGTCGTTGAGATCCTCAATCAATCCGGTGAGTGGTACAACGTGCTGTTCGAAAACAAGCGCCGTGGCTGGATTCGGCAGGACTTACTCGCTGAAGTGTAACAACTTACGCCCCTCTCCGTCGGTTTATTTCATTGACAGTATTGCACATGAGGTCTATCTTGATCGGATGGTTTAGTTTTGTTCGAGAGCACCAATGTTCACATTCTGGAAGAAGAAACAGTTCTGGGGCGCGCTCATCGCAATTGCGCTGTTGATATACTGCGTCAAGGATATACGTGCAATAGATATTCGAGAGCTGTCTTCCCGCCTGAACTATTGGTATGCGATTCCGGCAGTCCTCGCCTCGTTTCTGTTCCAAATCCTCCGCGGGCTGCGCTGGAGGCTGATGATCTCGCACCAGACTCCCATCCCGGTCGTGCGGGGAGCGTCGCTGTACGCCGCCGGACAGGTGTTGAACACGCTCATGCCGGTGTTGACCGGGCAAGTTGGGCGGATGATCCTGTTCGCAAGAAAAACGGGTCTACGGAAAACCTTCATTTTCTCCAATATCGTGCTGGAGGTGCTGTTTGACGCCGTCAGCCTGATCGTTTTCCTGATCATTACGTCGCTCGCATTCGTCTTTCCCGAGCAGTACCGTTCCGTCTCGTTTGTCATAGTGGCCCTCACTGCTGTCTTGGTGGTGATTCTCTATCTCATTCTGCAATACCGTGAGACGCTGGAGGCGCTTGGAGCCCGCTGGTTCCGTGAACGGTGGCCCGGCTTTTACATCACCCTCATGAAGTTCCTGCGATCATTTACCAAAGGCATTGAATTGCTCAAGTCGAGCCAGCATATGGCCGGCATCCTTGCGTATTCGCTTTCTTCGTGGCTGTTTCATGTTTTGGTCGTCTATTTCCTGTTCAAGTCGTTCGGCTTGGATCTCGAATTTGCCGTCGCTGCAGCTGTCATGATCATTAACAGCCTTGTGCTCATGATTCCCATCACTCCCGGCAACGCCGGAACGTTTGAAGTCGCCGTGTCCACGGTTCTGACAGCATTTGCCGTGGGGCGTTCCGATGCAGTTTTGTTTGCGTTGGCGCTGCATCTGATCGATCTTCTCCCAATCTTCATCCTGGGTCTGGGCTACCTGCGCTTCCAGCGCATCTCGATCAAGGACTTCCGGGCGCACGAGGAGAAGGATTTGTTTGACCACATCGCCGAAGATGGTACCCTGATCGAGGAGGAGAAGGTGTGATCCGGTCGTTCTACTACCTCCCCGACAAGGGCGTCCAGGTGATTGAGGGAATCGCCGACTTCGACCGCATGGCGGCCGAACCCGGCGCCGTCCTCTGGGTCGACATGCTGACCCCGACCGACGATGAGTCGTTCGTGCTCACACATGATTTCCGATTCCACCCGCTGGCGATCGAGGACGTCATTTCGGAGCGTCCGCGGACCAAACTCGATGATTACGAACGGTATCTGTTTGTCGTGTTTCAGGTAGTCGACTATGTCGGCAGGGAAGAGGGGCTCAAGGCGAGCGAGCTGGACGTGTTCCTCACGAAAAATGTGCTCGTCAGCGTTCACTTCGACGAACACCGAATTTTTGACTATCTGTACCATCGCGCCGAACGCGATGAGCGGCTGTTGTCGCGCGGCGCTGACATCCTGTTTCATACGCTGATCGATACCGCCGTCGACAATTACAACGCCATTCTGGACACCTTCGAGTATGAGGTGGATCAGGTCGAAGATGACGTGCTGGGGGAGTCCGACGAGGAGACGCTCCGGTCGATTTTCACGCTTCGCCGCGATATAATCCAGTTGAAGCGAATCGTCATGCCGCAGAAAGAGCTGCTTTACCAGTTGTCGCGGGGCGACACCCCACTGATCTCTCAGAAACTCGCCGTGTACTTCTCGGATATCTACGACCACCTGGTCCGGATCAACGATATCTCCGATGCCTACCGGGAAAATTTGATCTCGTCGCTGGAAGTCTATTATTCGGCGGTGTCTACGAAAACGAACGAGGTAATCAAGGTACTGACCATATTGACCGCCATTTTCATTCCGCCGACGTTTCTGGTGGGCTTGTGGGGAATGAACTTCAGTCATATGCCCGAGCTGGAGTGGGACTTCGGGTACTATGTGTCACTGGGTGTTATCCTATTGATTATGATAGGGATGATCGTCTTTTTCCGCCTGAAGAAGTGGTTCTAAGGCTTTCGTTCCCATGACCTTGGGCGGTTATGTAAAAATAAGAAGAAAAGTGAAACTTTTCACTTGACCCTTCGTGTAAAGACCATACGTTTACCTACCGACTGGTAGGTATGCCGATACCTACCGACGAGTAGGTATAATTGCGGCGACGAAGGAGCGCTATGGCAAAGATCCGACAAAGCCCCAAGCAGCCGGCCGAAAAACGCCGCCGGGAACTGCTCAATGCCGCCAAGCGGCTCTTTGTCCGAAAGGGATATCGCGGAACCACCACGGAAGAAATCGCCCGAGCCGCCCGGCTGACGAAAGGGGCGTTGTATTATCATTTTAAGAGCAAAGAGGATATCCTGTTCGCGCTGGTCGATTTCATGCTGGACCGATTCCGCACCGCAGTTGAACCCCTTGCCGGCACCAACTTCGGACCGGGGGAATTTGCCCGGGCGTTCCTCGAACACCAGGCCGCAGACAACTTTCGCGAGTTCCGGAATCTTTTGGATATCTGGGTACAGTCGATGCGCATTCCGCGGATCCGCAAGTTTCTGTTTTCCCATTACGAAGACGCACTGTCGTTCTTCGAATTGCACCTCGATCCGGCGTTCGGACGATCCACCGCGGAGAGGCGGCAGATAGGGATTGTCACCGTCGCATTCATCGATGGCCTGGCGGCACGGCTGGCCCTTAACCCGGCCTCTCTCACGCTTGAAGAACAGCTTCAGGTATTCACGCGTGCGATGAATACTTGTTATCGTTTCACCGACAGCAGGCAGAACGTCTCATGACAGGAAAGACCGATCGCAGCTTGTACCCGGGTCGATGCCTCGTGGTACCGACAGTAATCGCAGCCCTCATCATGGGTCTGTCGCCCACCCTGTTTTCGCAGACCTCCCTGACGGTCGAAGAGGTCCGGCGGCGGGCGCTCGAATTCAACCGTCAGTATCTGGCGGCACAGCAGGATGTGCAGATCGCTCAGGCGGACGTCATCCGGGCGCGCGCCGATGCGTTTCCGCAACTCAACTTCACGGCGTCGTACAATCGAAGCTTTCGTATACCAAGCGTCTTCTTCGTAGTCGGCGGCCAAACCACGGAACTGCAGACCGGCTTTAAGAACTCTTATGGCGCTCAAGTGTCACTGTCACAGACGCTGTGGCAGGGAGGCAAAGTCTTCACCGCGATAGATATCGCGACACGCTACAAGCGTTATGCCGAGGCGATTTCCGATCAGGTGAGCGCCGAGGTCTCGTACCAGGCCGAATTGCTGTTCTTTCACGCCATTCTCGCACAGTCCAACCTGGAAGTGCTGCAACAGGCTCTGGCGTCTAACAGCGCCAATCTCGATGTCGCCGAAAAGAAGTACGAACAAGGACTTGTCTCGGAATTCGAGGTGCTTCGCGCGCGGGTGGAGAAGCAGAATCTGCTTCCTCAGTTACTGGCTGCGGAATCCGAAGTGAAACTTGCCCGCAAGCGACTTCAGTCGTTCATCGGCATCGATCTCACCGAGCCTGTCGAATTGATTGATCCGACCACCGATACGTCGCTGAGCGATCTCCCAAATCTCCCGGCGCTGACTGATACGGCTCGTTTCTGCCGGCCGGAGATGGTGAGGGCTCGGGAACTCGTTGAGATATCGAGCCGCGGCATCAAGATAGCCAAAGCCGAATACTGGCCGTCACTGGAAGCAGTGGCTGCCTGGGACTGGCAATCGGCCTCGGACGACTTCACCATGTCGGAGAACAACAGCAACTCCTGGACCGCGGGCCTTCGCCTTAGCTTTCCTCTATTCGATGGTTTTCGGCGCAGCGGCGACGTAGGTGAACGAAGAGCCCAGTTTGCGCAGGCACGCCTCGGATTGAAACAAACGCAGGACGATATCTCCCTCGAAGTCGAGGAGGCGTACGATCATCTGATACAGGCGAAAAAGGCGGTCGACATCCAGGGTGCAACCATCGCCTCAGCCGAGGAAGGGCTGAAGATTGCCAACCTCCGCTATGAGTCCGGCGTTGGAACCCAGTTGGAAGTTCTGTCGGCACAGGCCGCGCTGACCGAAGCACGCCGCATCCAGGCACAGGCCATTTTTACCTTTCGCGCCGCCCGCGCCGGATTGAAAAAAGCCACAACTCTTGGAATAGGTACGGAACAGTGAGCATGACCAGACACTATCACCCGCGGGTCGTAATTGCCGCGGTGGGCCTTCTGTTAGTATCCTGCAGCGACCCGAAACAAACTGAGCAGAGCGAACGCGTCCTTGCGGTACGCGCGGACATCGTCCACAGTCGTACGTTGGAGATGGGGCAGACATACACCGGCTCGCTCGAAGGCGAGCGGCAGGCTGTGCTGTTCGCCAAACTGGCGGAATCGGTTGACAGCCTGTGGGTAAAAGAAGACGATCGAGTACAAGCCAATGAGGTCATACTCTCGCTGGATAAAACCGGGCCGTCATCGAAATACCGCGAAGCCCGATCCACGTTCCTCAACGCTGAGAAAAACTACAACAAAATGAAGTTTCTCTTTGAGCAGGGCGCCGTGTCTGAGCTCGAATTCGATAACGCTGGACTTGCGTATGAGGTCGCCCGCGCCGATTTCGATGCCGTAACCCAGCTCGTCGAAATCAGAACGCCGATCGCAGGTGTCGTCACGGCGATTGATGTCCGCCCGGGGCATCAGGTGACGGTCGGTACCCGGTTGGCGACCGTTGCGACGACAAATCGCCTCCGCGTCCGTTTCGCCGTGAATCCCGAAGAGATAGGCACGTTTGAGTCGGGTGCAAAAGTGAAAGTTACTGCGGATGGTGTCTCGGAAAGCGCCGTTGGCAGCGTCGTAGCGGTCGCGAGTTCCGCCGATCCGGTCACCCGAATGTTTCAGGTAGAGGCGCTCATCGACAACCCGAAAGGGTCATTTCGCCCGGGTATGTTCGTTCGGATCCAGTATGTCCGGGACCTTCTGGCCGATGTCGTCGCTGTTCCGCGGCGGGCCGTCATACAGTTGGACGGACAGCCGACCGTCTTTGTGGTCGTCGACGGCAGAGCCGAGCGGCGGACCGTTGAACTTGGTTCCGAGATTGACGGTTTGGTTATCATTAGTCGAGGCGTGTCGGTCGGCGACACGCTGGTGACACTTGGCCAGGATTATCTCGAAGACAGCGTCAAAGTCAGTATCAGCGAATTGAACGAGTAGTACCGATGAAACTATCAGACGTATCAATCAGACGCCCGGTTTTTGCGACGATGATGATTTCGGCCCTGCTCGTGATGGGCTGGTTCTCATACACCGACATGCCGGTCGAGCTTTTCCCCAGGATAGACTTCCCGTTTGTCGTCGTGCAGACGGTCTATCCGGGATCCTCGGCTGAGTCGATTGAGATTGACGTCACGAAGAAAATCGAGGATGTCGTCAACGAAATATCGGGCGTCCGGCACATACAATCCGAGTCGCGCGAGGGCTACTCACTGGTTGTCGTTGAGTTTGAGTTGGAGGTCGAAGGCGCGATCGCCACTCAGGACGTACGTGAGAAGATTGCGACTATTCGAGCCGATTTGCCCGAAGACATCGAGGAACCGATCATCTCGCAATGGGATATGGATGCCCAGGCGATCATGTCCATCACAATCGCCGGACGTCGCCCGCCTCGCGAGGTCACGCAACTGGTAAAGGACAAGATAAAGCCGCGCCTCGAATCCATCAGCGGAGTCGGATCCGTTCGCCTGATCGGGGGACACGAGCGGGAGATCCAGATTCTGCTGAATCCCGAACAGATGGAAGCCAAGCAGATCACGATCGACGACATCAGCAATGCTGTGCTCTCCGCGAACCTGGAGATTCCGGGCGGTCGGGTCAATGAGTCGAGCCGTGAATATCTTGTTCGGGTGAAGGGCAGGCTGCAGTCGGTGAACGACTTCCGGTCGCTTGTCGTGAAGAACGAAAACGGCACGCCCCTTCTGTTATCCGATGTTGCGCTGGTCAAGGATACTATCGCAGAGCAACGGTCGCTGTCAACCTACAACGGCGAACCGGCAGTAGCGCTTGATATCGTAAAGCAGTCGGGCGCGAATATCGTAGACCTCGCCGAAAGTGTCCGCCGGGAAATCAAACTGCTCGCCAACGAACTGCCCCCGGACATTGTCGTCACTGTCGTCAACGACAACTCTGTGTTCATTACCGATTCCATTCACGAGATCCTGTTCAACATCCAGTTTGGCACGCTGCTGGCAGTGCTGGTGATTTTCCTGTTTCTCCTGGACTTGCGACCCACGATTATCACCGGGCTGTCCATACCTATCTCAATCATCGCAACGTTCACGGCGATGAAAATCCTCGGCTTCACCATCAACATGATGACGCTGACTGCGCTTTCGCTCGCCGTCGGCATCCTGATCGACGACTCCATTGTGGTCGTGGAAAATGTCTACCGAAGAGTGCAGGAAGGGGAATCGCCCTGGCGGGCGGCCTTTTCCGGCACGGACGAAATTGGATTGGCGGTCGCAGCGACGACTTTCACAATAATGGTAGTCTTCCTGCCGGTAGCGTTTATGTCCGGCATCGTCGGTCGGGTGTTCTATCAGTTCGGCATGACGGTCGCCATCGCCGTCCTTATATCACTGTTTGTCGCCTTCACGCTGGTCCCGATGCTGGTGTCGCGAACTCAGGCTCCCCGGGAGGACCCCGACTCGCTTGATCCGAACAAGGCTACCGGATGGTGGCGCCTCTGGCTTCGCATTCGTCGCCCGCTCAGCGTGTTCAGTGACTACTTCGAACGGCTTCGGCCGCGCTATAGAAACCTGCTTGCCTTTTCGCTGCGTACAAGATGGCTCGTCGCTCTTATCGCCACCGCAGCCTTTGTCGCGGCAATAGTTGGCGCCATGTTCCTCCCGGCCGAGTGGATGACTGTCACCGACCAGGGCAAAATGTACATATCGATTGAGACCCCACCCGGAACCGACCTCCAGTCCACCTACGAACGCGTCAGACGCGTGGAACAGATAGTGACGGCGCTTCCCGAAGTCGCCGGGACGTACGTTACGATCGGCTCGGGCAATACGGAGGTGACCGAGGCCCAGTTACTCACGCTGCTCACCCCGGCCGATACCCGCGAACTGTCCGCGATCGAGCTTGTGGACTCGGTGCGGCAGCTCATCCGAAGCGTGCCCGGCATCAAGGCCTCGCTCGCCACCGAACCGGCGGAGGGGGGCTCAGCCAAGCCGATTGAGCTCTCGATCCGAGGCGACGACCGGCAGGAACTCACACGGCTGGTGCACAAGGTGCAGGCACTTCTGGAGAGTGTACCGGGAGCGGTCGACGTAGATAATACCTTGCAGGAAGGCAAGCCGGAGTTGCAGGTCACGGTCAACCGCAAGCTTGCCAATGACCTCGGGCTCAACGTGGCGTCAATTTCCCGCACGATCCGCACGCTGGTCGAAGGCGATGACATCACACGGTTCAAGGAGGGCGACGTCGAGTACGAGGTCCGACTGCGGCTGCAGGAACAGTTCCGCTCCTCGGCCGGTGACGTGGGCCGCATCCTCGTCGCCAGTTCCAAGGATGTTGAGGACCGCGACGCATTCCTCGTTCCCCTCAAGCAAGTGGCTGATATCGAAAAGTCCACTGCGATCGGCGAGTTGCGCCGGTTTGACCGTCTCCCCGAAGTCAGGATAAACGCCAATGCGGCCGGGTGGGCGGCCTCCGGCACCATCGCCCAGACTCTTCAGGCGGTGGCCGATACGGCGGTGCAGCTGTCACCGGGCTACTCGATGAGTGCGGTTGGACAGGAAGAAATACGTGGAGAATCGTCGACCAACATCCTCCGGGCACTCATCTTATCGGTCATCTTCATCTATCTGGTGCTGGCGTCGCAATACGAGTCGTTTTTCGACCCCCTGTCGATCATGCTTTCGCTGCCACTGTCGCTGGTAGGTGCGGTTTTGGGCTTGCTGGTTTTCGGCTCTACCCTCAATATTATGTCGCAGATCGGCATCGTTATGCTGATGGGTCTGGTGACAAAAAACGCCATCCTGTTGATTGATTTCGTGAAACAACGACGACGGGAAGGTGTTGATAGGACTGAAGCGATTCTGGCCGCCGGGCCGATCCGGTTGCGACCTATTCTCATGACTACATTCGCAACCGTTTTTGGTATGCTCCCGCTGGCACTTGAACTCGGCCCTGGGGCCGAGATGCGGGCGCCGATGGCCCGGGCCGTGATAGGCGGCATGATCTCGTCGACCTTGCTCACGCTTGTTGTCGTACCGGTCGTGTACACGATCATTGACGACATCGTAGTTTGGCTCGGCAGACTACTAGGCCTGAAGAAACAAGAGACACACGAGGATATCGCCTTTGACCAACAACCTGGTCCCGCCAAGTAAGGCGCTTGGTTACAGCGACATCTACCTGGACTTCGTGAGCGGACGAGAACCGTCCGCTCACTTTTATCTCTCCACCAGCCTGAGTGAAACAGCTGCCCAACTTGATCGCAAAGGGTATGAACGCCTTCGCCTCTCTGCGATTCTCCGCGCTCAAAACACCGCGTATCAATCGTCCGAAGCCGCGTTCGCGGCGATCGACCGTCTGGAGCGCCCCGATTCAGTCTGCGTTTTTGCGGGTCAGCAGGCCGGGCTTTTCGGCGGGCCCATGTACACCATCATCAAGGCTATTGCGATCGTAAAGGCTGCCAGGCTTTATGAGCGGCAACTGGGTCGTCCTGTGATCCCGGTGTTCTGGATCGCCGGCGACGACCACGATTTTGCCGAAGTCAACCACTTCACGGTGCTGGACCGGGCCGGGGAACCGGCCACTATCTCATACTCCGCGAATCCACCAGAGGAAGTGTCCACCGCGGACATCAGGTTCAGCGATTCGATGGAACTCGAACGCTGCCACGCGGATCTTCGCAAGGCTCTTGGCGACACCGACTTCACCCCTGAGATGTACGCGCTCCTTGAACATGCCTACACCGACAGAGATACCTTTTGCAGCGCTTTCGGCAAGTTGATGGCCTCGCTTACGAAAGACATGGGGCTCGTGCTGTTCTGCCCGGGTGACGCCGCGGTTAAGCAGCTGGCGGTGCCGTTCTTCAAGCAGATTGTCATGTTGCAGGATCATATCCATGATCTTCTGGTTCGCACTAACCACGAGATCGTTGAGTCGGGTTATCATATACAGGTCGAGAAGAAAGACAATTCCGCCCATCTGTTCTATAATCTCGATGGTCGTCGTCCGGTGCTGCGGGACGGGGACGGATTCGTGGTTGGCGAGCATCGGTTCTCGCGTACCGAGCTGCTCGGGGCCATCGACAGTCACCCGGAACGCTTCTCTCCCGACGTCATCACACGACCGGTTCTGCAATCTTACCTGTTTCCGACAATAAGCCAGAAAGGCGGCCCCGCAGAGATCGCCTATCTGGCCCAGATCAACCCCATCTTCTCAGTTTTCGACCTCCCGGTTCCGGTACAGAGGGCTCGTGCGACGGTCACCGTGATCGAAAGTCGATTTGAAAAACTCATGAAGGACTATGATGTTACGTTCGAAGACGTCACCGGTGATATCGAGCTGGTCGTGAACCGGGTTCTTCAGAGGTCATTTCCTCAGGACCTCGAGCATAGCTTCGAATACCTTCGCAACGATGTCAGCCGGCGTTTTCGAGAATTCCTGCAGGAATCACTGGAGTTCGATCCGAACCTGCAGCAGGTGGGTGAGCAGGCGCACGGGAAAATCGATTACACGCTGAAATCGTTTGAGGAGAAAGTGTTCTCGTCACACAAGAAAAAGTCGAAGGAGACGCGCGATCGCATCTATCGGCTGTGGCATGCGCTCTATCCGAATCGCGGCTTTCAGGAACGGACCCTCAATGTCACGTATTTCCTGGCGCGGTACGGCTTCCATTTTATCCGGGTGCTGCATGACCACATGGACAGCGAGGAGACGGCGCATCAGCTTATGTACCTTTCTGAGGCGGAACTGTAAATGAGAATCGGCATAACGTGCTATCCGGTGGTCGGCGGTTCGGGGATTATTGCAACCGAACTCGGGCAGGAACTGGCCGGACGTGGCCACGAGGTGCACTTCATCTCGTACGCCCTCCCGTTTCGTCTGGATAAATATAGAACCAACCTTCTGTTTCACGGTGTTGAAACGACGGCTTATCCGCTGTTCAAGTACCCGCCGTATACCCTGGCCCTCGCGTCGAAGTTAGCGGATGTCAGCCGCAACTATCGGTTGGATATCACGCATATGCATTATGCGGTGCCCCATGCAACCTGTGCGTATCTCGCCAAGCAGATGCTCGCGGCCTCCGGGGATCCACTGCCCAAAGTGATTACCACACTTCACGGCACGGACATTACTCTCGTGGGTTCCGACCCGTCATACTTCGATATTACCCGGTTTTCAATAAACTCGTCCGACGGTCTCACTGCTGTTTCGAGACATCTTGCCGAGGAAACGGCAGAAGTGTTCAACGTCCAACGGGAAATACGTGTGATTCACAACTTCTTCGACGATACACGATTTACCCCAGATATCGGGGAGTGCAGTCGTTGTGAATTCGCGTCAGATGACGAAATGCTGTTGGCCCACGTCTCCAATTTTCGTCCGGTCAAACGCACGCTCGATGTCGTTGAGGTCTTCGAGAAAGTGGCGGCCGCTCTGCCGGCCAAACTGATTCTGATCGGCGAGGGTCCCGACACGGTGCTGGCACGCCGTATGATCAAAAAGCGTGGGCTGACCGACAAGGTGATTTTCCTCGGGAATCAGAGCCGGGTTGAAGCCGTATTGCCGTGCGCCGATCTGTTCCTTCTGCCGTCACAGGAAGAGTCATTCGGCCTGGCGGCGCTCGAAGCGCTCGCCTGCGGAGTACCCGTAATCGGTACACTTGGGACCGGGCTCGTCGAAGTGATCGATCATGGTATCAACGGGTTCCTGTGCCCGGTCGGGGACACTGCCGGCATGGCGCG
This sequence comes from Candidatus Zixiibacteriota bacterium, assembly GCA_034003725.1. NCBI lineage: Bacteria > Pseudomonadati > Candidatus Zixiibacteriota > Candidatus Zixiibacteriota bacterium. Next base: position 58,386 of record JAVEYB010000012.1, on the reverse strand, counting down.
CGCCGCAATCGAATTGCTCACCGATCGCCGAAAACTGGGCACGTTCAAGTCGGCTGCCGCAGACCTGGCGCGAAAGCGCTTCTCACAGGACAAGATTGTTGGCGAGTATGAGCACTACTACCGGGAGATCGCAAATGCCTGAAACGGCCAAGCTCGATATTCTGGCCGTTGCCGCGCACCCCGACGACGCCGAAATCACCTGCGGCGGCTTACTGATCAAGTCCGCGTCAAGAGGCTACAAGACAGGAGTACTCGACCTGACCAGGGGAGAAATGGGTACCCGGGGCAACGCTGATGACCGTACGCGTGAGCTTGCACGCGCAGCCGAGATTATGGGGTTGTCCTTTCGCGGGAATCTGGAGATGCCGGATTCGGCCGTCGAATACACGCAGGACAACAAGTTGAAGATTGCACAGGTCGTGCGTGATATGCGCCCCGATCTCGTCATCCTGCCTCACTGGATTCAACGCCACCCCGACCACCTCGCCTGCAGTCGACTGGCTTACGATGCCTGCTTTCTGGCCGGTCTTCTCAAGGCGCCACTGGCCGGTGAGCCTCATCGGCCAAAGAAGATACTTTACGTCTCGTATTTCCGCAATTCCGATTACTCATTTCTAGTCGATATAAGCGACGTGATGAAAAAGAAACTGGAAGCTGTGGCAGCATACACCTCCCAGTTTGGGACCTCGCTGTCGGTCGCCGACATGCTTGCTTTGGGTGCCGACGAGCTCTACGAACGCTCCGACAGAACCCGGGCGGACATCTTCCACCCCGGCGTTGTCATTTACGACCTCATGTTGACCCGCTCTCGAGCGCTCGGCCAGATGGTCGGTGTACGCTTTGCGGAGGCGTACACGGTCAAGGAGCAGCTCCTCATCGATGATCCACTGACACTTTCCGTTCGGTCTATCTGACCTTGCTCCCCACAGATTCGATCCCTCCCGACGCACGGGCTATGCCGCCCGGTAAACTTTTTTCTGCGCCTGCCGATACCCCTGAGTAGGAGTGTATTGTTTTTAACCAGGGAAGGGGAAGTCTGATGACGGAGCAGACGACCACCAGAACCGATGTGAGTGACACACCGGTTATCGAGCGGGCCGCAAACACCGCGTCCGGCACGCGTGAACATGCCGAGGTGAGCCGCCCGAAATCCACCACAGAGAATCGGCCCCATCGGCTGACCAAGGATGGCGTTATGTACGACGATGAACATGTCACGGCGGCGCCCGACATGACCCGACCACTGCTGGAGGGTCGCCGCGGCAATGGCAGTGAACCGGCGGCTCGCGCCGGCGACCAGCAACGCGGCATCCCCTCGTCCCGATCACACGAAATGAGTTCGCTGATCGGACGAACGATCCGGCTCGAATTGAAGCGCCGACACGAAGTGAGATCGATCGCCTTCCTATCCAACAAAGGCGGCGTAGGCAAGACGCACATTTCGACAAACATGTCGTTTTACCTGGCACGTTCCGGGAAGCAGGCCCTGCTGATAGATCTCGATCTCGGGAACTCCGATGTAACCAACAAGCTCGGATTTTACTGCGACAACACGATCATGGATCTGCTCAACGGACGGCATGAACTCAATCAGTTGGTCTACAGCACGCCGCTGGGCTTTGACCTCATTGGCGGCGAAAGCGGCAACTACCGTCTGGCCAACCTCAACGCCGCCCAGCGCAAGCGCTTCATTCGCGCGCTCAAAGACATCGGCAGTGATTACGACTACGTCCTGTACGACTTGAGCGCCGGCATCCAGCAGACGACAATTGACTTCGCACTGGCACAGGACTTCCAGGTAGTCGTCACGACGCCTCAGGACATCGTGGCCGGTTACTCCTGTCTGAAAGCCATGTTCTATCGATTCCAGCAACTGGAACGAGGAATGAAAGAACGCGATCCGCACTACAAGATGCAGACCACGCTGAGGCCGTTCATCGTGCTGAATCAGGTGCCTGACTTCGACGCCGCCAAGGAGTTGTTTGACAAGGTGAATACCGTTGCCAAGGCCAACATCAGGGGCGACAAGGAATTCAACATGAATGTGCACTTTCTCGGCGTCATCACGCGCGATCCGGATCGCATCCGCGAGTCGGAATTGGAGCACTTCCTGTACAGCAGCAGGTACGGTGCGTCACGGACCGGCCAGTGTTTCAATTTCCTGGTGAAAAACCTGATGCAGTACCGTGAACCCAATGAATTCACGTTCACTCATCGCCTCAGACGTTTTGTGGATATCTTCATGCGCTCGGTGGAAGAGACCAAATACGCCGAGTGACAGGTAAGCACCCGGCGCACTTGATGAGGCCCGGCGGGAGTATTCCCGACCGGGCCTGTTCAATGGATTAGTGGAAAGGAAAGACAACCATCCTTCGCGAGCCCGCTTTGCCTCCTATGTACTCAGGGCCCGCTGGATGGCTTCGCGTATCTTGTTCCGTGGAGCCGCGTATCCCCATCCGATCTCCTCACCGTTTACAAACACTCCGCGCGGCCTTTGATGGTCGTTGAACACCGCCCGGTCATCAGCGCAATACTCGCGTACGACAACTCGCTCTCCGAAGTCTGCGGCGACCTCGCGAACGCGCTGCGCTTCGATATTGGATGTCCCGCAAAAGGTATGCCAGAACAAATCGACGATGACCCTGCCGAGCAGGGGCTTATGCTCATAAGCCGGCTGGAGGAATTGCGGAGGCTCGGCGGTCAAATCACGCGCTTTCCACAGCATTCCCGCCCTCCCGCGGCGGTTGATCGACGTAAATCCTAGTCGCTCAAAAAACGGGGCCGGCATGAACCAGGAATTCTCGTAGTACGCGACTGTCACGAGGCCTTTTTTTCCCTGTCGCTCGACCTCGAGTTCTGCTTCGTTTACGAGCGCGCGTCCGACACCGTGCGACTGCGCGTCGGGCTTGATGAACAGGCAAGGAATCGTCAACAGGTCGCGCCCGAGCGGCCCCCACGGACAGATCTCGATGGGCATGACGTACAAAAGGCCGGCCCGCTGTCCGTTCAGGAGTGACACTTTGACCCGCAATCCCTGCGACGTTTTGTCCGCCAGCCATCTCAGACGGCGACGAGAGCAAGCGGTCAGCTCTCCTTCATCGCCGATGTGCGAGCAGGTGCCGACAAACGCCTCGTCAGTCGATGTCATATCCCGAATTGTCAGAACCGACATACGCGTCCGCCTTCCGGCAAAGATATTTCGCCCGGCCGGCCGCCGAAGCGGCCGGACCGGCGTCGCCCCCACTTCGGGCGAAACCCCGTCGTGCAACAGGGATACACACTGAGATCTCGCGCCTGCTTCTAAAGCGCGAGTAATCGGGAAAAGCGAAGCACACGGGGTCGTACCAGCCGCTCAAAGTCGACATACGATATCTTGAGCAGTTCCCGATGCGTACCGGCGCTGAACGCGATCTCTTCGTCCTCCGTCAGGCGCTCGGCGACAAAGACGTCCATGCCGTACAAATTGCCGAAAGGCGGCATGGCCCCCACATCGCATTCGGGAAACAACGCCCGAAACTCTCGTTCGGAGGCCAGGCGCACCGACTCGGCGCCGATGGCCGCACGAAGCTTTTCAAACTCCACCTTGGTCGAGGCCGGAAGAACCGCCATGGCCATCTTGCCGTCGACTTTCACCATCACCGTTTTTGCCAGTTCGCGGCCCGGTATATGGGCCGATGCCGCCACCTTCTGCGCCGTATAAGCCGGCGGATGGCTTATCGTCACATACTTGATGCCGTGGCGGTCAAGATACTCCTTCAGTAGCCGCACCGGCATAATGACCTCCTTGTGTTGTGGGTCGGTCTGAACTCGTCAAACAGTTCTTCCAGTCAAACCCGCATGCGCGGTATCTTCTGGTTTGGCCAACTCGGCTCCTGCCGCGGCGAAAGAACTCGAACAGTCGGGGTGTCAGTCTTGTTGAGTGAGGGGGGATGCTCGAAGATGTGCTTCTACTTGTAATCAAGCCGAAACGGCAGTTATGTCAAGGGGATTCAGACAGCAGGCAGTCGACGGATTACAACGGGCCCCCATTTATGGCGGAAGGGGTGGGAATCGAACCCACCGAGGACGGGACTTCCGCCCCCCACACGGCTTTGAAGGCCGGGACCGCCACCAGACGGCATCCTCTTCCGATCTCATGATACGTCATCTGAGTACGCTTGTAAAGAGCGCCCCAAAATGTGATTAGTAATTGACGAACGAATTCCCCTCCCCGTTTCTTAACAGCATGTCAGAAATCTCGCTGTCATCGTCTCTGCAATTTCTCAAAGGCGTTGGCCCCCGCAAGGCGGCCGTGCTTCAGACGCACGGCATGGAGACAGTACGCGACCTCTTGTTCTATTTCCCGCGGCGATATCTTGATCGTACCAACGTATCACCCATCAATCGCCTCCAGGTGAACCAGACAACCACCATAATTGGCGAAGTGAAGGCCCATGGCATCCTTCGGGGCCGCAAAACGCGCTACGAGGTCATTCTCCAGGACGACACAGCGGCAGTCAGCCTCACGTTTTTTCAGGGGGTCCGTTACTGGCAGAAGCTGTTCAAGAAGGGCCAGGTATACGCTGCGACAGGGCGAGTGACGTTTTTTCAGGGACTTCAGATGATTCACCCCGATCTCGAGCGTCTCGATAGTGATTCCGATCAGATGGTTCACGCCGGGCGGATCATCCCTGTATACCCCCAGACAAGCGAGTTGTCGAAGGTGGGGTTGTCATCGAAAGGAATCCGCAGCCTCACTACGGCGGTTTTTGGCAAAATGCGTGAACGGCTGCCGGACGCTCTTCCGCCTGATCTGCGGCAGGGAATGTCTCTGATGCCGCTTCACGAGGCTGTCGCCATGACGCACTACCCGTCCGATCGGGAAGTCGTGGAGACCGCACGTCGTCGCCTCGCCTTCGATGAACTGCTGGCGCTTCAGTTCTTTGTCTACCGCAACAGAGGATTGAAAACCTCCGTCACCAAGCCGCACCGGTTTGCGCCGCCGGGCGCCGTGCTGGGTAGCTTCAAGGAGTCTCTACCTTTTTCTTTGACCGATGGACAGAAGTCGGCGGTGAAGGAGATATTCGCTGACTTGCAGAAGGCCCAGCCGATGTCGCGGCTGCTCCAGGGCGATGTCGGCTGCGGGAAAACGGCCGTGGCGGTTGCGGCGTCGGTTTATGCGGCGGAAAACAAGTTGCAGACGGCCTTTATGGCGCCTACCGAAATCCTCGCGGAGCAGCACTTCCGCAATTGGGCTCAACCACTCGCTCGACTCGGGATCACTGTCGACCTGATTACGTCAGCTTTGTCTTCAGCCGAGCGGAAGAAGCGAGCGCAGCGCGCCGCCAGCGGTGAGACCGATATTCTGCTCGGAACCCACGCCCTCATTTATGACTACGTCGCCTTTGAGCGTCTCGGGCTCGTGGTCATCGATGAGCAGCATCGTTTTGGCGTCCGCCAGCGGGGACTGCTCTATGCGAAAGGCAACAATCCCGACCTGTTGGTGATGACCGCGACACCGATTCCCCGAACACTGGCCCTGACGCTGTACGGCGACCTGGATATCTCGACAATCCGTGATTTGCCCCCCGGGCGAAAACCCGTAAGAACGGCCTGGAGGACCGAAAGCGCTCGTCTGAAAGTCATGCAATGGGTACGCGACGAAGTCCTCAAGGGCGGTCAGGCGTATGTCGTGTATCCGCTGATTGAGAAATCCGACCAGCTCGAATTGCGGAACGCGGAGGAGGCCTTTGAGGAATTGCGCGGCACAGTCTTCGCCGGCATTGAAGTCGGGCTGGTTCACGGCAGGGTGAAGCCCCGGGAACGGGACGAAATACTCGCCGCCTTTCGTGACGGCGATGTTCGAATCTTGATGGCCACGACGGTCATCGAAGTAGGCTTGGACAACCCTCGGGCTACCCTCCTGGTGATCGAGCAGGCCGAACGGTTCGGACTTGCCCAACTGCACCAGCTGAGAGGACGGGTCGGACGGGGCGCAGATCCGGCCACGGTCGTGGCGCTCGCTGGCGATGCACTCGGCGACATGGCCCGTCGGCGCCTCGAATACTTCGCCGGCCACGCTGACGGTTTCGAGATTGCCGAAGCGGATCTGGAGCTGCGGGGCCCCGGCGAGCTGTTCGGAACACGCCAGTCCGGCATGCCGGAGCTTCGTGTGGCCGACCTCTCCAAAGACCGTGATCTGCTCGAAGCCGCCAGACGTCTCGTGATGCGTCTGTTTGAGCACTACAATGATCTTGACAGCGACCACCGTGCGCTGTATTCGTTTCTGGAAAAAGCAGCCGGTCGCCGAGAGGTGAACCTGGGTGGAGGTTGATGTCCAATGAGTGATACCGACAACAAGCTGGATCCGCATTTGTACCAGTTGATTCTATCGCTGCACGCGGGGGCGATGCAGCATATGGGCAAGGTTGCATCACCGTTCACCGGCAAAGTCGAGCGCGACCTGAACGCCGCCCGCCATACGATCGACATGCTGGATATGCTGAAACGGAAGACGGACCGAAATCTGACCGCCGACGAACAAAAACTGCTCGACCATGTCCTCTATGAACTTCGGCTGAATTTTGTCGATGAATCGAAAAAGGGAGGCTCGCCCGGCCCGGAGGACGGCCCCGAGGGGGCCTCGGAGTCCGAACCACCCGACCGTAAGCAGGCCGCTGGAACGAACGACGATGAACAGCCGTGAGCGATATTTCGGACTGCGCCGGTTCTTCCCGGTCGTCTCGAGGGTATAATCAGTGGATGGGTCAGGGTGTCCTGTCCGCCTCACCGCCGGGTGAATAATGTTGATTTTGACGGGCATATCTCTATATTGTGCTGGAAATGGTTGATAATCCCACAGTTAAGCCGGCAGTCCGAACCGAGGACCTACGCGCCGCATTTGGCCCCGGTCTTCGGTTTGATTACCCACTGGCGCCGCTGACCAGTTACAAGACGGGCGGCCCCGCCAGGTATTTCATTTCGGCCGGTTCTGCAGATGATATTGTCCATGCTGTGGACGCGGCCCGACGGTTGGGCATCCCCTACTTCCTGATCGGGGGCGGGTCAAACCTTTTGGTCTCCGATAGTGGGTTCGACGGTCTCATCATCAAGGTAGATGTTCTGGGGATCCACCTCATTGGACGCGACGAGATCGATTGCGGCGCCGGTGAGGAGCTGATGGCGCTGGTCAAGTTTGCTGCCGACCATGCACTAACCGGCCTGGAGTTTGCAGCCGGTATCTGGGGATCCGTCGGGGGGGCGCTGTACGGAAACGCGGGAGCATTTGGTGGAGAGATCGGCTCTATCGTCAGAGAGTTGACGCTGGTTGATGTTGCGGGGAAAGTGAAGGTCGTCGGGCCCGAATACTGCCGATTTGCCTACCGCGACTCACTCCTGAAAAAGACGCGCGAGGTCGTGGCGCGAGCCAGATTCTCCCTGCAGTCGGGTGACCAGGCCGCTATACGAGCCAGGGTGAACGAGATACTGCAATTGCGCGACGGCAAACATCCCAACACCGGAATGTCGGCAGGCTGTTTCTTCAAGAATATACCCGACCCGTCACAGCCGTTCGGGAAACTTCCCGCCGGCAGACTGCTCGAAGAAGCAGGAGCCAAACAGCTGCACGTCGGCAAGGCGAAAGTATTTGAAAAACACGCCAACATAATCGTCAATACCGGCGGTGCAACCTCGCGCGAGATTCGCGAACTGGCCGATCTGATGAAGCAGCGCGTGCGCGATAAGTTTCACATCGAACTTGAAGAAGAAGTCATACAAGTCGGTTCCATTTAACCGGTACCCGAGGAGTGCTATCGAACATTAGCTATCGATGTAACGCGTTCACTTGTCACTGCTGAGTACGATTCGTTTTGCGCCGTTTCATTGTTGCAGTTCTTTCGATCGCGGCACTCACCGGGGTGGTGGCGGGCTCGTCGACGCTTGCCCAGATCGGATTTCAGGCCGAGCTGGCCGACTCCTCTCGCGTCGTCTCCTGGTACGACCAGCCCAACTATGCCTTTTCGGTTGCCATGCAACCGAAAAGCTATCTTCCGATTGTTCCCCGCCTCAAGTTTGACCCCCGGGTGATCCGGCAAAGCTTCGAAGACACGACTCTTACGTTTTCGACGCAGATCACCAACGAACTGGAGTTGATCCCGGTTACCGTGGGGGCGCTCGAGTACTATGAATACCGGGCCCGGAAAACCGAACGGGAGCAATTCAACCGGAACGTCCAGTCGTCGCTCCAGAGAGCGAAACAGGGGGAACGGCGCGAAGGGCTCAATATCGGATTCGACCAACTGCCACGGCGCTTCGACAAAATCTTCGGTGAAGGGGGCGCCAATCTCAAAATAACCGGTTACCGCCGAATTACTTTTTCCGGCCGGTCTCAGTGGCAGGACGGTGCTGAATCCGATCTCTTTCGCCAGAGCAAATTCCCGTCGCTCAATATGGAACAGATATCCCGATTCGACATAACCGGGACAATCGGCTCCAAAATTACGGTCTCCGTCTCGCAGGACAACCAGACCGACATTCCGCTGTCGAACCGTCTGCAGATTCGGTACAAAGGCGACGAGGACGATATCCTGAAGAGCATCGAAGCCGGCAATACCAATCTCAGCCTCCCCAACACTCAGTTTGTCGGCTATTCTTCGCGTATTCAGGGGCTGTTCGGGATCAAAGCCGAAGCCCAGGTGGGAAATCTGACCCTGACAGCGATCGCGTCGCAGGAGAAGGGTTCATCGGAAAAAGCGTCGGTTGACGCCGCAGGTGAGGCCAGCGCCGAGTGGCGGCGCGACTACCAGTACGAGACTAACCGGGTCTATGACCTGGGTTATCCCGGAGACTTTGGCCCGTACGACCGCGTCTCACAGCTGTACGTCTACGAAGAGGAGACCAATCAAACGGAGGCGGATTTCCGTTACGGCCGCCTGCTGATCGACCCCGCCGACCCGGGTGCCTATCCCACATTGATCGAGACGCCCCGGATGCGCCAGGTGCCGGAAGACGAGTACCGGTGGTATGACGATCGCGATCGCAATCTCCACTATGTGGTGTTCAACAATCGCCGAAACGACGGCCGAGCCCGCGGCATTTACCTGCAGGTTCAGCGCTTTTCATCGGTCAACCAGGCAACGCCGGATTCGATCAGTACGATCGGCAGCATCACCGGCGATACGCTGGTGCTGAAGCTGATCCACGGCGGACGCGACGGCGTGTACGGTCCGGCCCACCCCGCCTGGGATCTCATGTGGCGAAATCTCTATCAGATACCTCGCGGTGTTACGGTCGACGATATCGACGTCAAAGTATTTAAGGGGCTGCCCGGCCAGGAAGGGAGAAATACCAGTCTTGACTATCAGCTCGATGACGCCGGGCAGTCGGAAGGGTACTACCTGGAAATACTGGGACTCGACCAGTATAACCGGACCGATGCCAACCGCCCCGATAACTTGCTTGATGAGCGACAGGCCGTCTTCCGACCGGATTGGGGGCTTCTCATTTTCCCTTCGCGCACGCCCTTTTTCTCAGATACGACCTTCACCAATGAATTGGGGACGACCGCGCCACTGCGCGAAACGGACTCGCTGCTGTATTATTATACTTCAACGACCCAGCAGGCCAAGGCGAGCAGGTACTACATTCAGTATGTCTCAAAGTCGCGCAGTTCGATCATCCGACTCAACCGCGTAAATATCATCGAAGGCTCCGATGTTGTGAAGGTGAACGGTCGCCAACTGCAGCGTGGCGTCGGATACAACATAGACTATTCATTCGGGTCAATTACCCTGCTCGATGAGGAAGCCATCGACCCCAACGCGCAGGTGACTATCGACTACGAATATGCTCCGTTCTTGTCCATTCAGAAGAAGACACTGCTGGGAATGCGCGCCGAGTACGAGTGGAACAAAGACCTCCGCTTCGGTTCGACTCTCCTGTACAAGTCCGACAAGGCACAGGACCGCAAACCCCGGGTAGGGCAGGAAACAGCCAAAATGATGGTGGTAGACTTCGATATGGATTTCAAGATCTACCCAAACTTCCTGACCAGAGCCGTCGATGCGCTCCCCATTGTGCAGACCGAGCAACCATCGATCATTTCGGTCTCAGCCGAAGTTGCCCAGTCCTTTCCCAACCCCAACGTCGATGACCAGGCGTATATTGATGACTTCGAAGCCGCGCTGGATCAATTGGACCTGGGCCTGAGCCGCACACAGTGGACAAAGTCTTCCCGTCCCGACCCCTTATTGGGCAACTGGCAGCGGGGTAAAATGCTCTGGCATACGCCGGAAGTGCTGCCGCTTCGTGAAGATGTATATGTGGGCGACGTACCACAAGGACAGGGGGAAGTCCGAACGTTACGCCTGATCTACCGACCCGACAACCTTGATATCACCCCGCAGTATCAGTTTGACACCTCACTTGTCGATACTCAGGTGGTTGTCGATACAACCTTTATCGGGGCCGATACATCGTTCGTGCGCTCGTGGGCCGGCGTTATGCGTGCATTCGACGGCCGTGTAGATGCCGAACGCGCGCAGTTGTTTGAGATGCGCGTGCGCGGTACCGGCGGTCGCATCCACTTCGATTTTGGACGGGTCTCCGAGGACGTCAACGGTGACGGCGCGGCCTTTGGCGAAGACGACCGTCCGTTTGGCGATCAATCCGGCACCGTGAGCGAGGAGGAAGACGTGGGGCTTGATGCCCTTCCCGACATCCTCGAGCCCGGGTATAGCGCCGACACGCTGGTCGATCCCAACGGTGACAACTGGTTCTTCCGCAACAAGGGCAAGTGTCCGTTCCCGTCAAACGTCTGCAATAGTCGCACATTCCAGGATCGGATGGAGGATCCCGATGACCCGCTGTATTACGAGTTCTTGAACGGCACCGAGGGTAATCGACGCGATGCCACCACCCAGGGCTTGCCGGACGAAGAGAAACTCACTGGATCCTTTTCCGACATCGACTCGTATTTCTCGTTTGTGATCGACCTTGACCAGTACCCCGACTCATTCAAGGTCGAAGGTTCGGAACGCAACGGATGGGTAACCTACCGGATACCGATCCGGGACAGTCTCGCGGTCGATACCATCATCGGTTCGACCCCCCCGGCGTGGGATCAGATCCAGCACATTCGCGTCTGGTTCGAATCCAATGAGCTGGATGCCGGCGAGGATACGCTGGAGATCGTCGACTGGTATTTCGTCCAGTCCAACTGGCAGGACACGCTGATCCTGAAACCGGGAGCCGGCGACGACATCCGGTTTGTCGTCGCCTCGGTTTCCACGGACGATGGCACGTTCATTCCCCCTCCGAATGTCGAGGCTTACAGGGATCCGACCCAGAATATCGAGGAAGCGCAACGCGGATTGGCGCTGAATTACGAGAATCTCAGGCCGGGCGACACCGCGATTGCCAGCCGCGTGCTGATTCAGTCTGAAGCCTACTCGGGTTATAAGACGCTCGAAATGTACGTCTGGGGCGACTCATTGACCAACATCCTGACGGACTCCGTGACCTTTTTCATGCGGCTCGGCACCGACTCCGCCAATTTCTATGAGTTCCACTCGACCCAGCCGGTATACCCGCGGTGGGATGAGCGGAACTACGTGCTGATCGATTTTGCCGAAATCACGGGCTTGAAGGACGAGGCGATCCGCAACCTCGAGACGGGGGAGAAGGTCGACATCACGCGCGGCCAGTATCGCGTCAAGGGATTGCCCAATATCAATCAGGTGAAATTCTTCGCCTTCGGCATAACCAATTCGTCGAGCGATTCGCTCTCGGAGGTTTCCGGCGAGGTGTGGGTGGACGAGCTTCGCGTGACATCGGTCCGTCGTGACGTTGGCACGGCCGCTCGCGTATCCGTCGCCGGTAACGCCGCCGATCTGCTCACATACAGCTTCTCCTATCAAAGCAAGGACCCGTATTTCCGCGGAATCTCCTCAGCCACCCGGGGCGGCTCCTCGAATAACCTCGGCAGTGGCCAGACGGAAAAGAACTTCGTGTGGAACAGCTCCTTGAATCTGGACAAGTTCCTGCCTCGATCGTGGGGCGCCCGCATGCCGGTCAGTTTTGGCTACAATCGCACGACCCAACTGCCGTTGTTGCGCAACAACTCCGATATCGTGCTTCCGGATGAAATCCGCGAACAGGAGAGGTCGACTTCAGACTCGCGCTCCTTCCGAATTTCAGAGTCGTTCAGCAGGAGGGGCCGGAATCCGCTGTTTACGGTCTTGCTGAATCGCCAGTCATTCAGTTTCTCGTATCAGCGATCGCGACAAACATCGGTCAACCGTCCGTACTACCTGGGTGAGAACTACACCGTCCAGGGGTCATATGATGCCGGTATCCCGAAAGCGCCGACAATTCCTATCTTCTTCTGGTCTAAATACTTACCAATCCTGAGGAAGACGTCTAAGAGTCGCCTCGGCATATACCCGACTACGTGGCGGTTTTCCGGATCCTTGACACGAGGACTCTCTATCTCCGATGACTCCGACTTTCGCCGCGTCACGTCGCTGCGAAAGGACTTCGATGCGACCATGGACTTGACCTATCAGGTTTTCGAAAATCTACGGACGACTTTCCGATTCAACACTAAACGCGACCTCACCGACCCAGACCTGGTCAACATCACGTCGAATGTGAAGAAGTTCCGCCTGGGGCTGGAGACGTCCTTCAATCAGAGTTTCACCGCCGATTACGATCCCAAGCTGGTTGGTTTCCTGAGCAACAAGTGGAATTACAGCGCCAGCTACCGCGATTCATGGGAGCGATCGAATGAATCACGCAAGGCCGATCTCTCACGCAGCTGGAGCGTGAGCGGTCAGTTTAAGCACGTCGAGTTGCTCAGTTTTGGTTCTAAGGGGAGTGCCGGCCGTGGCCGTACGGTTGAACGTCCGTTCTACGATCCGCCGTTCGCCGTTCTCCGCTTCCTCACCGGGTGGATCGAACCAATCTCGTACAAGTACGGTCAGAGCTACAACAACTCGCTGCCCGGGCTGGTTGAACGACCATCGCTACGCTTCCGCTTCGGCATCGACGAAACCACCGATGTGGAGACGATCACCGAGAGCCGAACGCCGTTCTCGAACGAAGGGGAGAGCTACGATCTTTCCTCCGGCTTCAAGTTGTTCGGTGGACTTGATACCGACGTACGGTACTCGGTCAGCGGCACTCGGGATCTGGTCAAAACCGGCACCCGGTACGAAAACAAGTCCATTAAGTGGCCGGACCTGCAGATTCGCATCTCCCAGTTTTCGACGTTTCCGCTTATCAAGGGGCTGATCAACAAGTTCATCTCCGTATTTCAGCCCCGTACGGGGTTTACCCGCGACAGCAAGGAGACCTGGGACCTCGACGGCGACTTCATGCTGGATAAGTCAATCACTACCGCCTTCAACCCGTTGCTGTCGGTCAATTTCCGCGTCTTCCGGTCACTCTCGCTCTCGGGTTCGTACACGGTGACGGAAGTGATCACCGAGCGGTATAACCGGCAGGACGGTCGGCTGGAAAATGAAACACAGTCCACCCGGAGCGGGATCGCGTTCTCGTCGCGCTACTCCTTCACCGCTCCCGGCGGTATAGGAATTCCCCTTTTCGGCAAGGTGAAATTCAATTCAACTGTCTCGATTGACTTGAACATCCGCTATAACTCTGAGTTGACGGAGAACTCGCAGGACGGACGGCCCTTTGTCGTGACCGCGGACAAGTCAGATCTGACCGTTGCGCCGGTCATCTCCTACACTTTTTCGCAGCAGATCAAAGGCGGCCTGTCGGCCCGCTGGCAGGATACGAACGACTCCAAGATCAACCGCAAGAGCCACGTCCGCGAGTTGCAGATCTGGGCAGAGATTCGATTCTGATCTTTTGAGTTGACTTGCCTCATGGGTGGCTCAACATTATCAGTATGAGGAATCGTCTGTTCGTATTTGCTCTGTCTCTCGCAGTATCGGGCTGCTCCTCCGCCCCTGTGATCCCCCCGGTGTTTGACGGCGCGAGAGCCTACGGCTATCTGACCGCACAGGTGGATTTCGGACCCCGCGTTCCCGGCACCGACGCGTGGCGCCAGTGCCGCTCATATTACTACGCGCACTTTGCGTCACTTGGGCTCGAGGTAGATTCTCAGGCCTTTGCCTTCTATGATCCGTACTCACACGCCGACGTTCCCCTGGTCAATGTGATCGCTCGATTCCGAGGCGGTTCGGAGAACGAACCTGCCCTGCTTATCGGCGCTCACTGGGACACGCGGCCGCGGACCGACTTTCACTCCGATACCAGCCGAACAGGAGAACCGATCCAGGGGGCCAACGACGGTGCGTCTGGCGTGGCGGTGCTCATGGAATTGGCGAATATCCTGGCGCAGCGTTCACCGGGTATCAACATCGACCTGGTGTTGTTTGACGGCGAAGACTGGGGAGAGGCCGGCGATCTGGATTATTATATGCTGGGTTCGAAACACTTTGCCAGACAGAAGATACGCGGCCGGTACCGTTTCGGAATCGTTATCGACCTCATCGGCGACCGCGATCAACAGATATACCGGGAAGCACACTCGGAGCAGTTTTACAGACCTCTTAACGATATGCTCTGGCGAGAGGCCGCAGCGCTCGGCCTTGCTACTTTTCGTGACAGCGTGAAATATAGCGTAATGGACGACCATTTGCCACTCTCGACCGGTGGCGTGCCGACAGTGCTGCTTATAGACTTCGACTACCCCGCGTGGCACACTGCACATGACACGCCCGACAAGTGCTCCCCGGAGTCTCTGGCGAATGTCGGTCGGTTGCTCGCCCACGTGATCTATAACAGGGAATTATGGCCGAAGAATCCATCACAGCTCTGAGGGACTTCCCGTCGGTCGAGGAACTGGTCCAGTCGGAGGGGCTGGCCGATGTGATTGCACTCGTGCCCCGGCCGGTGGCCGTGCAAACCATTCGTGAGGTAATCTCCGACAGCAAGGCCAGATTCGTCTCAGATGGCAAGCCGCAATCGAGGGCATCACTGGAGTCGGCCATCCGCCGCGCGTTGCACGCCGCGATGCGTCTCGAGATCAGCAAGGTGATCAACGCGACCGGGATCGTGGTCCACACTAACCTCGGGCGAGCGCCACTTTCTGATTCGATTTTTGAAGCAATCAAGCAAACCGTAACGGGCTACGGTAATATCGAATTCGACCTTGCCGGCGGCTCCCGCGGTCGGCGCGGTGCGGCATGCGAACGCTACCTGGCCCAGCTCGCCAACGCCGAAGCAGGCACCGTGGTCAATAACTGCGCCGCCGCGCTGTTTCTGACTCTGAATACGTTCGCGCTTCGCAAAGGTGTGGTAATCTCGAGGGGAGAGCTGGTGCAGATCGGCGGCGGCTTCCGTATTCCCGATATCCTTCGTCGCTCGGGAGCCAGACTGCGCGAGGTCGGGAGTACGAACATCACTGCGCTTGCCGACTACGAACAGGCCATCGACAGCAATACCGGTATGATTCTCAAGGTGCACAAGAGCAACTTCACACAATCAGGGTTCACCGAGGAAGTCCCGCTGAAAGACCTTGTGGAGCTGGGTAGACGCTGCGGTATTCCGGTATTCAATGATCTGGGCAGTGGAGTGTTCATCAACACGCGGGATCTGCTTGGGTATGCAGAACCAACCGTTCAGCAGTCGGTTGCCGCAGGGGCCGACCTGACCAGTTTCTCCGGCGACAAAATGCTGGGTGGCTCACAAGCCGGACTGATTGTCGGTCGTGCGGAGCTGATCGACAGACTGAAAAAGAACCCGATCTTCCGAACTGTCCGGGTAGACAAGATCACGTTCTCGATTGTCGAAAAGATGCTCACGTGCTACATGAACAACACGCATCACACCGAGATTGCGCTCTGGCGATTGTTATCGGTACCGGAATCAGTCCTGTATCAGCGTGGCAAATCGATCCTCGCCGCGCTCGGCAATCCTGCCGGGCTGGTCATAGAAGCTACCCGCGTTTACATCGGCGGCGGGGCTCTTCCACAGTCCGACATCCCGTCGGTCGGCATCGTGTTCTCAGGCGACTATAAACCCAACCGACTGCTTCGCCTATTTCGGGAGTGTACGCCCCCGATCATTGGCCGCATAGAAGACGATCGGTTCATTCTTGACCTCAAGGCGGTCGAAGAGAGCGACCTTCCGGTACTCGTCGCCGCCATTCGAGCTTTAATCACCTGACAGAATCGCGCCGTATGATTGTCGTTGGAACTGCCGGACATATCGATCACGGAAAGTCGTCTCTCGTGCGTCGGTTGACAGGCTCCGATCCCGACCGCCTCCCGGAGGAGAAAGAACGGGGGATGACGATCGATCTGGGATTCGCTTTCCACACGACCTCGGCCGGCGACACGATTGCGTTTGTCGATGTCCCGGGTCATGAGCGATTTGTCAAGAACATGATCGCAGGAGCCGGCGGTATCGATGCGGTTGTGCTGGTTGTTGCGGCCGACGACGGGTGGATGCCGCAAACCCAGGAACACTTCCAGATTGTGCGGTTGCTTGGTGTGCGCCACGGCCTGATAGTGGTAAACAAGGCGGACCTCGCGCAGCCCGACTGGATCGATCTACTCGAAGCCGACATCGCCGAGCGGGTTGCCGGCTCCTTTCTTGACGGTGCGCCGATCGTTCGCGTCTCGGCCGTCACGGGGGATGGGCTCGATCGATTGTTGTCGGAACTGGAGTCGATGGCTGCACGGATCGCGGCTCGCAAATCAATCGGCAAAGCACGCCTGTATATCGATCGATCCTTTATCCGTCCCGGAATCGGCGGGGTCGTGACCGGTACGCTTCGCGGTGGTACGCTCTCCGTTGGGCAGACCGTCGCCGTCTGGCCGTCGCGCCAGGTCGGTCGCATCCGAACGCTCCAATCCCAGAACCGTGACTGGCAGGAGGTCCGGCCGGGTCAGCGAACTGCCGTGTCGTTCACCGGGATCGAAAAAGACAATCTGGTCCGGGGAGGTTGCATTACGGATCGTGCCGATCTGTCCTTTTTCGCCGACCACCCGGTGCTGGTTATTGCCGCTGAAATGCTGGCCGAAGCGCCCGTGCCGCTGGAAGACGGACGTCGTGTGGTGCTCTTGCTGGGTACGTCTGAGACTGAGGGGGACGTGCGGATATTCGATGTGGACTCCCTGCGTCCCGGCAGCTCGGGACTGGCCTTCATTAAACCGCAGGACCCCATTTATGGTCTGGTTGGTGATACATGCATATTGCGGCTGCCGACACCGATGGTGACGCTTGGTGGCGGCCGCCTGATCGATCACCTGGCGCGGTTCCCGCGGCGCAAAGACCTCGCTCAGCTCGCGTATCTGCAGAAGCGAACATCCGGAGACCTTCGGTCCCTGGTTGTGTCGGAACTCGAAAAACTCATACTTGCTCCGGTAGACTCCTTCCTCGTGAACTCGGACTTTGCGGCGTCGGAGATTTCAGAGGCGGTGGACAGTCTGGTACGCAGTGGTGCCGCGGGTGTTTTTGCGGCCCGCGTGTATCTCAACGAGGTTCTGCAACGAACGGCCCATCAGTGCCGAAGCCGGCTGGAAGAACATCTGCATCGCCATTCTCATGTAAAGGGGTTGCTTGCTGAGGAACTGCTGGCTCTACTGCCAATCGAACGG
The DNA here is from genome assembly GCA_034003725.1 of Candidatus Zixiibacteriota bacterium. Taxonomy (NCBI): domain Bacteria; kingdom Pseudomonadati; phylum Candidatus Zixiibacteriota; species Candidatus Zixiibacteriota bacterium. The sequence continues at coordinate 40,774 of JAVEYB010000012.1, read as the reverse complement.
TCTACGGCGACGATCCTGATTGAGTACATGGTCGACCAGAAAATCCTGGGCCGCGACGGCGAGTACTTCAACGTGGCGGGTCGAACCGCGACTCTCAAAGGTGTCATTAAACAGGCTCACGACGAGATCCTGACTGCCCTGGAGACGGATCCGTATGCTCCCCCGACACTTGCCACTTTCACCGCCAGGGGGAAGATCTATCAGCAGGCTATAAAGTTCATGCTGGACTCTCGCGAGGCTCACAAATGCGGGGCCGAGTTTCTATTCCTGCGGCGAATCTGGGACGAAATCGTGGGCTATATCGTGGAAAGCCTCCAGACTGAGGGTCAACTGCCAGTCACCACCCTGCGTGACCGGTTTGGCTTCACCCGCAAATACGTCATTCCAATCCTGGAAGAAACGGATCGCCTCGGTATTACAAAACGAGCAGGCGACAACCGCGTAAAGGGAGACCGATTTGAAAACGCGCATGCTGATTTGTAACGCCCGTATCTACACACAGGCCGACAGGTTGGTCGCCGATTCAATGGCTGTCCGCGGCAATCGTATTGTAGCCGTAGGACGAAATCTGCGCCACGACCCGGATCTCAGAGGCTACCCTGTGGTCGATCTCGGTGGAAAGACCGTCGTTCCCGGATTCGTGGACGCACACACGCACTTCGCCTATTTCGCGGTTACGCTCGGTCAGGTGAACCTCCATGGTCTTGACAGCATTGAAGCCTGTCTATCCACGGTCAAAACCTTCGCCGCGAAGCTGGCGAAGAATGAATGGGTCGTCGGTGAGGGATATGCGCCGGATCGATGGACCAGGCGAGTTGAACCAACTGCAGCGATGCTGGATCAAGTCACGGGCGGTCGTCCGGCTTTCTTGTACTCCAAGGACCAGCACTCCTGCTGGGTGAATTCACGCGCGTTGGAAATGGCCGGTATCACCGCTCGGACGGCTGATCCCGGCGGAGGACGAATCGAGCGTGACAGCGAAGGGAACCCTACGGGACTTCTCCGCGAAGGACCCGCCACAAAACTGGTGTTTGAACGCGTACCCATGCCCCTCGGCAAGGAAATGGATCGACGGTACGCGCGTGCCCTTCAGCACGCCTATCGGATGGGTGTCACCGGCGTGCATTCCTTCGATGGTCCGGAAGCTATGCGGTACTTCATGGATCTTGCCGAGCGTAATCGAGTCGGACTTCGTGTTGTGTACTACCCATCAGCCGACCTGTTGCCGCATCTGCTGAAAGAAAAGATCTATTTCGGGACCGGAACCGAGTTTTTCCGAATCGCGGGGGTAAAGGTATTCGCCGATGGTTCGCTCGGTTCCCAGACTGCCCTGTGTTTCAGGCGGTATCGGGGATCGAAATCCAATTACGGTATCGAAGTTCGGACGGTCGCGGATATGCGCCGCATCATAAAGCAGGCGGCAAAGCTCAACTTGCCGGTCGCAATCCACGCTATCGGTGACAGGGCGGTGTCCAACGTGCTCGATGCGTTTAAGACAGCTCCGCCTCTCGACTTCGGAGCGCGTCACCGTATCGAACACCTCCAGCTCACAAGACGCTCCGATATCGTCCGGGTCAAACGGCTCGGAATAACGGCGTCGATGCAGCCGTCGCACTGTCCCTCAGACATCGATATGATACACCGGTATTGGGGATCACGTGGCGCCAATGCGTTTGTATTCCGCACCCTGATCGACCGCGGTATCCCGCTTGCATTTGGTTCGGACTGCCCGATCGAGCCACTGGACCCGATCGCCGGCATTGCCGCCGCGGTCAGGCGGGCTGGGCCCGGAAAACGTGACGTGTTCTACCCCGAACAGCGAGTTACGGCCGCCGAGGCGGTGCACAACTTCACCGTCGGACCGGCTCGAGCTGCCGGCCTGGAACACTGTCGCGGCTATCTGCTCCCCGGGTATCCGGCGGACTTCGTGGTGCTGAGCCAGGATATTACGAAGGTTGCCGCGTCGCGGATTGACGCCACCCGCGTGCTCGCCACCGTAATCGACGGAAAGGTCGTTTTCGCCGACGAATCTTTTTCGTTTTAAGTGGTAAGTAGTCTGACCTATCGGCATCCTGTATGTCGATAATGTGAACCGAATTCATAGCGAATGCTGTTATGCTAATACATTGACAGCCCGTCGATCGTCGGACATATTACAAGCGGAGCAAGGGGTGTAGTCACTATGAAACACAAGATTCTTCTTTTCCTTATCGGCTTTCTGCTGCTCTCACCCGGATTCACTTACACGCTTCGCCTCGTTGCCGATGACAGCGTGACCGCCGATTCCGTCCCGCTCACCAGCCAGAAGGCTGACAAGGCTCCGGCCATCGTCTACGTCATGCAGGTGGACGGGGCGATTGGTATTGTAACCGAGGAGCGGATTGAGGAAGCCATTGCGATGGCCACCGAGAGCGGCGCCGAGCTCATCGTGATAGAGATGGACACGCCGGGTGGCTTCATGGACGCGACCCAGGGAATCACAAAGATGCTGCTGAACAGCGAGGTGCCGGTCTGTACCTATGTAGCCCCGTCGGGTTCACGCGCCGGTTCAGCGGGAGTCTACATCGCCTACGCTTCCCACTTTGCCGCAATGGCGCCGTCAACCAACATCGGCGCCGCCCACCCGGTTGGCGGACAGGGGCAGCAGATAGACTCCGTCATGAATGAAAAGGTGACCAATGACGCGGTTGCACAGATTCGCGCTGCGGCCGAGCGTCGCGGAAGAAATGTCGAGTGGGCCGAAAAGGCCGTACGCGAATCCGTCTCCATTACGGATCGTGAAGCGCTCGAAATGAACGTGATCGACGTACGGGCCAAGTCGCTCAACGATTTGCTGAATCAGCTGAACGGCCGGACCACTAAGATGGCTGATGATTCGGAGAAAGTCATGCGCCTTGACGACTACGTCGTGCGCACGATTGAGATGAGCTTCAAAGACCAGCTACTCAGTATCTTGTCGTCACCAACCGTGGCGTTCGCACTCCTGTCGATCGGCGGCCTCGGCGTAATACTGGAACTGTACAACCCGGGCGCGATCCTGCCCGGTGTGGTCGGCGGCATCAGCCTCTTACTGGGGGCCTACTCGCTGAACTTGTTGCCCATCAACTACGCCGGTGTCCTGCTGATCTTTCTTGCCATTATCATGTTTGTGGCCGAATTCAAAATAGCCAGCGCCGGGTTGCTCACTATCGGCGGCATCATCGCACTCTTTTTCGGAGGGTTGTTACTCGTGGACTCCGTAGACCCTGCCATGCAGGTTTCGCGCACCGCACTGATCACTATCGTCGTGCTCGTAGGCCTGTCGTTCGCCATCATCACACGCCTGGTGGTACGAGCGCAGCGGAGCAGGCCCTTTACCGGTGATTCGGCGCTGGTGGGCCGGACCGCAACGGTGCGAAAACCCGGTTTTGTATACATTGAGGGCGCGTTGTGGCGTATCGCTCCCGCCGACGGGTTTGATACCGGCGACAAGGTCGAGATTACGGCTGTCGACGGCCTCACCTTGAGAGTGAAAAAAGTTGACTCTTAGACACCTGATAAAGGAATAACGTATGTCACCATTCCCGACCGTGTTAGCCGTCATCATAATCTTCGGGCTGCTGCTTCTGTTCAACATGATCAAGGTGCTCAAGGAATATGAACGCGGCGTGATCTTCCGGCTCGGACGCCTCATCGGCGCCAAGGGACCCGGGCTGATAATCCTTATCCCGATCGTCGATAAGATGGTTCGAGTCGACCTGCGTGTCATCACCTACGATATCCCGGCGCAGGATGTCATCACCCGCGACAACGTTTCTGTCAAAGTGAATGCGGTAGTCTATTTCCAGATCACCGATGCAAACAAGGCGATTGTCTCGGTAGCCAACTTCTTCGAGGCAACCTCGCAGATCGCCCAGACGACCCTCCGTTCGGTCCTGGGACAGCAGGAACTGGACAACCTCTTGGCCGACCGGGAGACAATAAATGCCGAGTTGCAGCGGATCATTGACGACCAGACCGAACCGTGGGGCGTCAAAGTCTCGGTGGTCGAGGTCAAAAACGTGGACCTGCCACCCGAAATGCAGCGCGCGATTGCCCGACAGGCCGAAGCCGAACGTGAGCGCCGCGCCAAGGTTATTCATGCCGAAGGAGAACTGCAGGCCTCAGAAAAACTGGCCGAGGCGGCCCGGGTCATCGGCCGGGCTCCCAATGCCATGCAGCTTCGCTTCCTGCAAACGCTGGTTGAGGTCTCAGCCGAGAAAAACTCCACCACTATTTTCCCGGTTCCGATCGACCTGCTCAACCTGCTGGGCGACTATATGAAGGCAAAAACCGGCGAAGCCGCCAGGTCATAATCGCTCTCGATATCGCTAGCCAGGCAAAGGGCCGCATCGTGCGGCCCTTTTTCGTGAGGTCCGCCGGTCCACAGGACCTTATTCTGAGGGATCGAACAAGAAAGCTCTTTACCGCAATTCGCTGACTTCATATACTCCGCCCATGTCCCAGAAACGCATGCATTACTTGAGCTGGGATGACTACTTCATGGCGGTCGCCGAACTATCAGCCCAGCGGTCCAAGGACCCGAGTACCCAGGTTGGCGCCTGTATTGTCAATGTCAAACGCCGTATAATCGGCATCGGTTATAACGGCTTTCCAAGGGGCCTCTCCGATGATGTCGCGCCGTGGTCGCGGGAAGGCGACTTCCTCGACACCAAGTACCCGTATGTTTGCCATGCCGAGATGAACGCCATTACCAACTCCTCCAACAAAGCTGATCTGGAAGGCGCCGCTATTTACGTGTCGCTGTTCCCCTGCAATGAATGCGCCAAGCTGATCGTACAGGTAGGCATCAAAGAAGTAGTCTACTTGTCGGACAAGTATCGGGAACAGGACGTCTTTAAGGCCTCACGACGGATCCTGGAGGCGGCCGGTGTCGTCTGCCGCCGACTCCAGCCGCAAACCCATCGAATTGAACTGACGCTTGAAGCAAACGACGAAAGTGCCTGACTGATTGGAGCCGCCGGGTGCCCGCTCAGGGGCCGGGCGGCCACGCTGGCTGTCGGGAGAGCTCGCGACGCCGGCGGCCGGCGTCACAAATTGGACTTTGCCACACCATTTTTCTCCTTTCTACCGGTTCGGAGCGAACAAAACCGTCCCCGGCCCGTTACACTAGCTTTCCTGGATCGATTTTGTGAGTTTTTTCGTTGCACGAGGAACTCAGGCAACGCTATTTAGGGCTTTCAAACCAACAAACACCCCAAACTTTCGCAGGAGTGCCAGCCGTGACCAGAACACGCGAGGACGTCCTCAGATTAATTGATGAGGCGGAGGTCCGCTACATTCGCCTTTGTTTCACCGACATTCTCGGACGTATCAAAGGGATGACCATTACCCGGGCGGAAATCGAGCAGGTGCTCGAAGAGGGCCAGGGCTTTGACGGCTCATCAATCGAAGGCTTCGCGCGTATCGATGAATCCGACCTCATGGCGATGCCGGATCCCGTCACGTTTCGCATTATCCCGTGGGAAATCGCGGGGGAACGCGTCGCGCAGTTGTTCTGCGATATCACCAATCCCGACGGTTCGCCGTACGACGGCGACCCGCGCTGGGTGCTGCGCCGCACTCTCTCCCGCTTGGAGAAGAAGAAATGGACCTTCTACGTCGGTCCGGAGTGCGAGTACTTCTACTTTGAAAACGGACAGGAACCGAATATCCTCGACCAGACGGGGTATTTCGACTACGGCTCGGTCGATATCGGCACCCAGCTTCGAAAAAAGACGGTCAATGCCCTCGAGTTGCTCGACATTCCCGTCGAATGCGCACACCATGAGGTTGCCCCAAGCCAGCACGAAATAGACCTCAAGTATCAGGAAGCGCTCGTCATGGCCGATTTCGTGCAGGTCTACAAGTTTGTAGTGAAGGAAATCGCGAGCGAAAACGACATGTACGCCACCTTCATGCCCAAGCCGCTGTACGGCGAAAACGGCTCGGGAATGCATGTGCATATGTCGATTTTCGAAGGCGACAAAAACCTGTTCTTCGACGCCAAAGGAGAGTACAATCTCTCCGCCATGGCACGCCACTTCGTGGCCGGAGTGCTGAGGCACATCCGTGAGATCACGCTTGTAAACAACCAGTGGATCAATTCGTACAAGCGGCTGGTGCCGGGCTACGAAGCGCCCGTCTATGTCAGCTGGGGTCGGCGCAACCGGTCGTCGCTCGTGCGGGTGCCCATGTACCGGGTAGGCAAAGAGCGCGCCACACGCATCGAACTGCGCTCTCCCGACCCCTCCGCCAACCCTTACCTCGCGTTTGCCTGCATCCTGGCAGCAGGATTAAAGGGGGTTGAGGAGAAATACGAATTGGAAAAGCCGACCGAACGCAACATTTTTGGCATGACCGAGGATGAGCGCATGAAGTTCGTGACATTGCCCGGCTCGCTCGACGACGCCACACGCGAGGCCGAGCAATCGGAGCTGCTGCGCGAAACACTTGGCGAACACGTTTTCGACAAGCTGATTGCGAACAAGAAAATCGAGTGGGACCAGTACCGCACCCATGTGTCTGAGTTCGAGATCCAGAAGTACCTCTCGATGTTGTAGACGCTGAATTTGGGCTGCTGACTGCTGCAAGGCGCCGGAACTCCGGCGCTTTGTCTTTTCTGTTGAGTACCGCCCCGCGCAAACTGATTACTTGGCGCGATACGACGCTTTCCCTATATTGGCTGCCATGATTGACTATACGGCCATGTCGGCCAACGAAATCGCCGAGAGCGTGCGGACTGATGCGCTCTCGGCTGTCGGTGTCACCACTGAAGCGCTTCGACGCGCGAACACGATCGGCAAAGACCTCAATGCGTTCATAACTCTCTGCGAGGAGAAGGCACTTGCGCAGGCAGGGGCCGTTGATCGCATGAAGGCCGACAGGAAGTCTCGGTTGCCGCTTGCCGGTGTGCCGGTCGCCATCAAAGATAACATCAGCTACACCGGCTATCCTATGACCTGCGGATCGCGTATTCTGCAGGGCTACGTTCCCCCGTACGACGCAACCGTTGTCTCGCGCCTGATTGACGCAGGCGCCGTGATAATAGGAAAGACCAACCTCGATGAGTTCGCCATGGGGTCCTCAAACGAAAACTCCTACTACGGCCCGGTCAAGAACCCGGTCGACCACACCCGCGCCCCGGGAGGATCCTCGGGCGGTTCGGCGGCGGCCGTCGCCTCAGGCATCGTTCCGCTGGCCTTTGGCTCGGAGACGGGTGGTTCAGTCCGGCAGCCGGCGTCGTTTTGCGGACTTCTCGGTCTAAAGCCAACCTACGGTGCAATTTCTCGCTACGGCTTGACGGCTTTCGCGTCATCGACGGACCAGATCTCGCCGTTCGCCCGCACGGTCGAAGACCTGGCGTTGATCTTCTCCATTGTGGCCGGCCGCGACGAGAACGACTCGACCTCAGTCGCCTTCCGACATCCCGACTACCGTTCCCGCCTCGCGCTCGATCGTTCGCTGGTCATTGGTCTGCCGAAAGAATACATGGGACAAGGACTCGACCCGGACGTGGAACGCGCGATCGGTAATGCCCGCGATACGTTGGAAAAACTGGGTCACCGCTGCGTCGACATCTCGTTGCCCATGACCGACAAGGCCATTCCGACATATTACGTAATCGCGTCAGCCGAGGCCTCGGCCAATCTGGCCCGCTTCGATGGGGTTCGCTACGGCTTGCGGGAAAGCGGTGACCGCGCTCTTGAACAGATGTATTCCGACACGAGGGCGAAGGGATTCGGGGCCGAGGTAAAACGTAGAATCATGCTTGGGACGTACGCGCTGTCAGCCGGCTACTATGACGCTTACTATACCAAAGCGGCTCAGGTGCGAGAACTTATGCGTCGTGAATTCGACGAAAGCTTTAAGTCGGTCAACCTGATTCTCTCGCCGACCGCTCCGACTCCCGCGTTTCGGCTGGGGGAGAAGATTACCGACCCACTCGCCATGTATCTGTCCGATGTATACACCGCGCCGGCGTCACTCACCGGCAATCCAGCCCTCTCTGTTCCGTTCGCAAAATCGCGCGATGGCTTGCCTATCGGTATCCAATTTATCGCGCCGCACTTCGACGAACAGACTCTATTCCAGGTTGCGGGGACAATCCTCCGAGCTCAGTAGCACATGCCGTACGCCGATCTTGGTGATTTCAAGCTCTATTATGAGGAACACGGAGTCGGGGAGCCACTCATCTTCCTGCATGGTTTCTCTCTGGATCGCCGTATGTGGACCCCTCAGATCCCTTACTTCAAGACCAGCTATCGCGTAATACTTCCTGACGCCAAGGGACATGGCGAATCCGACGCTCCTCCAACGGCTTACAGCCGCGCCGACCGGGTGAATGACCTGCTCCAGCTTGCCGATATCTTAGAAATAGAGCGGTTTCATCTGGTGGGTTTGTCTATGGGCGGGTCCACCGCCCTCGGATTCGCGCTCGCTCACCAGCATCGCCTTCGGTCCTTGACCCTGGTCAGCACGGGCGCGGCCGGGTACAGCGCGGGCCGAAGATTCACTCGGCTCGACGAAGTAGGTCGTGCTGAAGGAGCTGAGGCCGCCAAAGAGCAATGGATGCAGTGGTCGCTCGCGTGGTATAGGGAGAGCGCGCGGGCACACATTCGACCGCTGATTGAAGAGATGATGCGAGGATACTCCGGGGCGGTATGGAAGGACAAGATGCGTGGCAAGTACGACAAAGAGCAGGATCTCGAGCGCGTCCATACGATCGATACCCCAACATTCATACTTGCCGGTGCGCTCGATCGGATCTTTCTTCCGCTGGCACGCTTGCTGCACGCGAAGATTGCGGGTAGTCAGCTCTCCGTCTACGAACAGACCGGACATATGATCAACCTCGAACAGCCGGATCGCTTCAACCGCGACCTGAGTGCATTCCTCGCAGCGAGGGCCGTCTCATGATGACGTATTTTGAAGTTCGACGGCGCTTGGGCAATCTGGAGCAGTTCCGAACCCTGTATCGCGAATACGCGGCTTTCACGAATCGCGAGACCAATGTGCCCGCGCAAGCCGTGCTCGCGAAGATGGAACCGCTCGCAGCCCTGACAGTCGACTCTTTGCGGAGGGTCGGACTGGGTTCGCTGATTACGCGCGACGCGCAAACGCGCGGAGGCAAAAAAGTCCGAATCAACCTGATCAAGGCCATCTTCCGCGACCATATTGTTCGGAGTTTCGACCTTCGCGACGACGATGTGCGCGCGTTACTCGACCGTGGTATTGTCAAATACCAGACCAGGCTCTGGCGCCAGCAAGTCAATCTTTTCAACCCGCTGTTCTGGCTGTATCAAATCGGCGTCTTTCTGGCGGACCTGCCGTTTCTGATCTTTCGTGCTGCCGGATACGACACGGATCAGGCCGAGCGGCGAAGTACGGCACGACTGTTCCGGCTCCTGGTTCAACTGGCTTTTTTCTTTGCCGTGTTCAAGTTGTCCGGGCTGCTCAGCCTGATAAGGTTTGACATTCTCGCCCTGTAGCCGTTATTTCCCGCACATAGACTGACGTACGATGCGATCGGCGTGCATTCTGCTGTTTCGACAAACACCCGCACGCCGTTACTTGTTTGACCCGAAAACCAGTTCTGCGGAGGCAGAGAGCCTGCAGTGTCAACGTATCGCGGCTTCGAGCCCGTAATCGGACTCGAAGTACATGCCCAGCTTCAGACCGACAGCAAGATCTTCTGCGGGTGTCGAGTGCAGTACGGCGCAGAGCCCAACAGCTTGACGTGTCCCGTCTGTCTGGGACTACCCGGCGCACTCCCCGTTCTCAACCGACAGGCCGTCGAATATGCGATGCGTGCGATCCTTGCGGTCGGCGGCACAGTCTGCAACCGCTCGGTCTTTGCGCGGAAGAATTACTTCTATCCGGACCTCCCCAAAGGCTACCAGATTTCTCAATTTGACAAACCCATAGGGGAGGGAGGGCAGATCGCCTTCGAAGTAGACAATGAAGCAAAGACGGTCGGCCTGTTGCGGATCCACCTCGAAGAGGACGCAGGCAAATCGCTTCACCCGGAATCCGGGGAACCGTACTCGCAGGTTGACCTCAACCGCTGCGGGACGCCGCTGATCGAGATAGTCTCCTGCCCTGATATTCGATCCCCTGCAGAGGCTTATGCTTATCTGGTCAAGCTTAAACAAATACTTCAATACTTGCAGGTGTGCACCGGAGACATGGAAAAAGGGCATCTTCGGTGCGATGCAAACGTGTCGGTGCGTCCCGAGGGTTCTGCCGGCTTCGGTACGCGCACCGAACTGAAGAATCTCAATTCGTTCAAGCATGTCGAGAAGGCGCTTGAGTTCGAGATTGGGCGTCAGGTGGAGTTGATAATGAAAGGCGGAAAGGTAGAGCAGACGACCCTGCTGTGGAACGAGCGCTCCCAGACCGCTGAGCCGATGCGTTCCAAAGAGGAATCACATGACTACCGCTATTTCCCGGAGCCCGATCTGGTGACGCTGCAGATCGACAACGACTGGATTGATCGGGTCCGTGCATCGCTTCCGGAGCTGGCCGATGAGCGTGCAAGGCGGTTTGTGGCTCAATATGGTGTCCGAGTGTACGACGCAGCTGTCCTCACCGACTCCCGGTCGCTGGCCGACTATTTCGAAGCCGTCATGACCGAATTTGACGATGGTCAGATGGCCGCGAATTGGATCGGGACAGAGCTGCTCGCGGCGGTCAAAGAGGCGGACTGCGATATCGCGGACTACCATATCCGGCCGAACAACATCGCAGAGTTGCTCCGCCGAATCAGCTCCGAGTCGATCTCCGGCAAGATGGCCAAAGAGGTCTTTGCCGACATGGTTGCAACCGGAGAGCCGCCGGGCCAGATCATCCGCAAAAAGGGGCTGGAACAGATAAGCGACCCGTCCGTTCTTGAGCCTATAGTCGACTCGCTGTTGGAATCGAACCCCGCAAACGTCGAAAAGTACCGGTCGGGCAAGACAAACGTGTTTGGTTTTTTTGTCGGACAAGTGATGAAACAGACTCGCGGACAGGCGAATCCGCAAATCGTGAACGATTTGCTGAAAAAGAAACTCGATGGGTAGTGACATGGATACCGGTAAAGCACGCGTCGCGGTATTCATTTCGGGTTCGGGTACCGATCTGCAGTCACTTATCGACGCCGAACGCGGCGGACGATTGGCAGGTCACATCGCCTGGGTGGTGGCGTCGACTCGAAAAGCCTACGGCTTGGTGCGGGCCGCCGATGCTGGTATTGAGACGTGGGTCTTTCGCACGTCCAACTATGAAAGCGAACACTCGGCTGGGGAAGACTTGCTGATGCGACTGAGGGAGAGGGATATCAGTTACATTGCGCTGGCCGGCTACCTCAAGTTGATGCCGCCGGTGGTCGTTCGGGAGTATCGAGGGCGCATGGTAAACATACACCCGGCTCTGCTTCCCAGGTACGGCGGTCGGGGGATGTACGGACGCCACGTGCATGAGGCGGTGTTGGCGTCAGGCGACCGTGAGTCAGGTCCCACTGTCCATCTGGTCGATGAGATTTACGACAATGGTACGATACTCGAGCAATTGAAAGTGCCGGTTCTCGAAGGCGACACGCCTGAAACATTGGCGGCGCGTGTACTCGATGCGGAACATCTGTTGTATCCGAAAGTGCTGGACAAGCTCATCAAAGGAGAATACACTCAGACCCATGGATAATGTCGTCTACCAAACCGATATCAGCGAGTTCCCGCTCGTCCGTCGCGGCAAGGTTCGTGACATCTACGATCTGGGTGACAGCCTTTTGTTCGTCGCGTCCGATCGCATCTCCGCTTTCGACGTGGTCATGCCGAACGCCATTCCCGGCAAGGGCAAGGTACTGACGCAGACTTCGCTGTTCTGGTTCGATTTCTTGAAAGATGTTGTGGAGAACCATCTCGTCACCGCCGATGTCGACCAGTACCCGAAGGCGCTGCGTGCCTACCGCGACCAACTCGACGGTCGCTCCATGATTGTCACGAAAGCGGAACGAATCGACGCAGAATGTATCGTCCGTGGGTACATCTCTGGTTCTATGTGGAAGGAACTGAAATCGGCCCGGGCAACTGGTTCAAACACCGTTCACGGTTTTGAGTTTCCGTCCGACCTTCGTGAATCCGACAAGCTGCCGCATCCGCTGTTTACGCCGTCTTCGAAGAACGACGACGGCCACGATGAAAACATCAGCTTTCAACAGATGATCGATCTCGTTGGCAAAGACACCGCCGAGAAATGCCGCGAAGCGTCTCTCGCCATTTATCTAAAGGCATCCGATTACGCGCGAACCAGGGGCATCATCATTGCCGATACGAAGTTTGAATTCGGATTCAAGGACGGGCGGTTCATCTTGATCGATGAAGTGCTCTCTCCCGACTCCAGCCGGTTTTGGCCGGTCGATTCTTACGAGCCGGGTCGCGGACAGCCATCGTTCGACAAACAGCCGCTTCGCGACTGGTTGGATAGTCTCAGCTGGGACAAGAAACCGCCGGCGCCGGTACTGCCCGACGACGTGGTCGAAGCGACAGCGCGCCGCTACCGTGAAGCCCAGAAACGTTTAACAGGCAAGTAACTACTGCGATGAACGAAGCGAAAATCAAGCGGGCGCTGGTGTCGGTCTCCGACAAGTCCGGCGTTACAGCTTTGGCTAAAGCGCTGCATGAGCGTGGGATCGAAATTATCTCGACCGGCGGCACTCTTGAAAAAATGAAGGAAGCCGGCATCCCGGCCGTATCGGTCAGGAGTTTTACCGGCTCGCCGGAAGTCATGGACGGCCGGGTTAAAACCCTGCACCCCAAGATCCACGCCGGCATTCTCTTCCGAAGAGACAACGAAGAGGACTGTGAACAGCTGGCTCAATTAGAAAGTAAGGGCATCGACCTCGTCGTCGTCAATCTCTATCCTTTTGAGAAGACCGTCGCGCGGCCCGATGTCACGGAGAGCGACGCTATTGAGAATATTGACATCGGCGGGCCTTCAATGCTTCGCTCGGCCGCCAAGAACTTCAATCATGTGACCGTCGTCGTCGACCCGGCGGATTACGATACCCTCTTGCAGGAAATCGAAGAACACGACGGGATGACCTCTCTGGAGTTCCGGCGCCGTTGTGCGACCAAGGCGTTCAGTCTTACCGCCAGATACGACACCGCCATCTCGACCTACTTCAATTCCTCCGGAACGGAAACCTCCGCAACTGGGAGCCGATTTCCGGCTGTACTCGCTCAGACCTGGCAGTTTCGATCAAGTCTTCGCTATGGCGAGAACCCCCATCAGGACGCAGCCGTGTTTGTCCAGGCCGGGTACACCGGTCCAACCTTGCTTGATGCGGAGATCCTGAGCGGTAAGGAGTTGTCGTTTAACAACTACAACGACCTCAACGCGTGTCTGGATTTGCTTCTCGAGTTTACGGAACCGTTTGCCTGCGTGCTCAAACACGCCAACCCGTGTGGCGCGGCCGTCTCAAAGAACATCGCCGAGGCATACAAGGCCGCATACGAGTCGGATCCGCTTTCGGCTTTCGGTTCCATTATTGGTGTGAACAAGACCGTCGATTTGGATTGCGCCAACCATCTCCATGAAACGCATTTCGTGGAGTGTATTATCGCCCCTGATTTCGCTCCCGATGCTCTTAAGCTGCTTCAGAAGAAAAAGACGCGGCGACTGCTCCGTTTGCCCGCTATCGCGCGCGGCCGTCTGAAAGGAGACACCGCCTTCAAGCACATTCTCGGCGGTCTGCTCGTTCAGTCGGCCGACGACGCCGAGATTTCCGTCAACGACCTCAAAGTCGTCACAAAGCGCGCTCCGACACAGCGCGAGATCAACGATATGTTGTTTGCCTGGAAAGTCGTCAAGCATACCAAATCCAATGCGATCGTGCTGGCCAAAAACGGCGCCACGGTCGGCATCGGCATGGGACAGACGTCGCGCGTTGACGCCGGATTCCTCGCGGTCAAACGCGCCGGTGAACGCGCTAAAGGGTCCGTCATGGCTTCCGACGCCTTTTACCCGATGCCCGATGGAGTGGAAGTCGGGACCGACGCCGGGGTGACTGCAATCATCCAACCCGGTGGTTCCAAGGGCGACGATGATGCCGTCGCCGCCGCCGATAAGGCCGGGGCTGCCATGGTGTTCACCGGTATCAGGCATTTTAAACACTAATCTTCACTTTTCCCTGCACGGAACGCGGACTCGCGATCTCCATAAATATACCGGACGGATCAGCCCCGGCGGCTGGTCCCTCCGACGTTTCAGGACAAGCTCGTGTTGCAACACGGAATGTTCGAGGAGATCGCTGGTATGCGCAGAGTTCTTGCAACCGTCCTTCCCATCGTGGCGCTGGCCGCCACAGCCGCCTCCTTGCCGCGGCTGGCAGTGGAATACGCGACATCGTGCACGAGTTGCCACGTCAATCCATCCGGCGGCGGAATGCGGACGGAATTCGGCAATCACTCGGTCGCGTTTCAGGAACTGACGCTCCAGGCGACCAAATCCCTCCTGGCCGACCGGTACCGGCCGCCGCGCATTGCCGAGGCCGTTACTATTGGGTTCGATACTCGACATCTCGTGTTCGACGACGGATCCGTATTCCGGATGCAGACCGACGCTTTTGCTGCTGTTGAGCCGATCCAAAACCTCGTGTACCAATTTCGTGTGGGCGAGAGCGGTATTTCCGAGAATTTCGCGCTGTTGAGTTTCGGCGATCTCGAATATTATGTGAAGGCCGGTCGATTTTCTCCCGCGTTTGGCCTCCACCCGGAGGACCACACGGCCTTCGTCCGACAACGCACCGGGAATCCTCCGCTGCTTTACCTGGATGGAATCTCGGTCGGCGCGGCGATACATCCGGTACACGCATCGCTTGAAGCCCATGACCGTTCAGGGCAGGGAGTCTACGGCGTGCACCTCTTCAGCCCTCTCGCGCTCCCGTCCTTCAGTATCATGATTGGCGCTTCCATCCGCATAACCGAGGACCTTCCCGCCATGGGCGATGCCCTGCCGCACGCCAAAGCGCTTTTTGGAGGGATTTCCTGGAGCCGATTTACCCTCATGGGCGAGGCCGATGTGGTCGGCAAGGGAAATGATACGATCGTGACCTACGCAAACCTGACTACCCGCCTGATGTACGGTGTCTATCTAATCGGCGAATACAATTTCTTTGATGGCGACAAAGAGCTGACCTCGGGTGTGGAGGAGTTCGTCCGCGTTTCGGTAGAATTATATCCAGTCCCGTTCGTGCAGGTACGACCCACCTACACCCGTTACACAGAAGGGCCACTCAGGGATGAAGATGACCTGTTTGTTCTTTTTCACGTCGGCTATTGACGACGTAACTCAGGCAATTTCAAACAACCAGCACGTGAGGTTTCTTCCATGAAAACAGCAATGTGGTTGCCTTTTTGCACCCTTCTTCTGATCCTGGCGGTTGGATGTTCCGACAGCGGCGACGACAATCCGACAGGCTCCGGAGGCGGGGGTGGAGGGTCTCTGCCTTCGTTGACGGTAGCCGACGCGGACGCCGATGAAGGTGCCACGATGTCATTTACCGTCACTGCCAGCGCCCAATCCGCCACCGACATCACCTTCTCCGTTACGCTTACCGCATTGAGCGCCGGCGCCGTTGACTATACGTTAGGTTCAGCTCTCGGCACGATCCCGGCCGGGAATACTACTACGACTGTCGATGTGACTATCGTCGATGACGGGAATTCTGAATCTTCAGAGGTGTTTCGACTCTCACTCAGCAGTCCCTCGGGTGCTACGATCGTCGACGGCGATGCGATCGGCCGCATTACGCCGAGTGACGGGGGCGCCGACGTCAGCTTCTCGGCCACGGTCGGACCGCTGCTGTCAACCTGGTGTGGCGCATGTCATATCAGCACGACCAACGGTGGCATGAACATGGGCGCGGGACCAACCGCCGCGAGCGTTCGATCAGCCGCCGGCAGCAATGGTCCAATCGTGCGAATCGGGCAGGCGTTATCCAGCAACATTTACTTGAAAACGACCGACACTCCGCCGTTCGGAAACCGCATGCCGAATGGCGGACCGTACCTGTCAGCTGCTCAGCAGAACCAGATCCGCGATTGGATCAACCAGGGAGCACAGGATAACTGAGATGCAGCGTTTTCCCCTTGCAGCCCCCCTCCTGACTGCTTGCGTGCTGGCGGTCGGGCTGGCCGCGCCTTCGGGCGCGGCCAGGTTCAGTATCGATCTGTCGGAACACGCCGATTCCGTCTTCTTTCGCTCGACAGCGAGTCTCGAGTTCATCGAAGGGAAAACTGCTGCCATTGAAGGATGGTTCGACTTTGATCCGGAACAGCCGACAGCCGGTGCTGCCGGTCTGTTACGCGTCGATTTGCGTACCCTGAAAACCGGCATTGATCTTCGCGACGAGCACATGCGGGACCGCCACCTGGAAACCGAGACATATCCAAATGCATTTTTCCAGTTTGTCAGCCTGGACGGTCTTGACGGGCCCGTCGAATCGGGCCGGGCTGTCGCCGGACGGGCGAATGGATGGTTCTTTATACATGGAGTCAAACGTCAGCTCGAGGCAGACGTCGAGTTCACCTATCGTTGCCACGCGTCCGATGAATCCACTATTGATGCCACGGTCCGTTTCACAATCCGCCTCGACGACTATAAGATTAAGCGACCCAAAGCGTTATTTCTGAAGCTGGCGGAAACGATCGAGGTCGAAGTAGTGTTTCATGCTCAAACGAATCGCGAGCCCGCAAGCTTCGATTTGCCCGAGTGGCCTGAGACGGATTGATATGCGTGAATCTTTTCGTTTCATCCTTGCATCGCGATTCAACCAAGGGTATTATAAGCCATATGGAAGAGCGCGAGGCACGATACGTGGAAAGCAAGATTCTCGAGATCGTGGTCTATTTGATAGACCATATCCGGGAGAACCAGGGACGTTTGTCCAACATGGACGATGTGTCCTCGGATCTTCGGAGTATGGGCTATACCGACAACGAAATCTCGTCTGCATATTGTTGGGTAATGGATCGTTACGGCAGTGGCGATTCGGTCTATTACTCCGATTTCCCCGACGAACATTATTCGTCGCGGATTCTGACTCATGCCGAGCGCTTTCAGTTCTCTACCGAGGCCCACGGGTTTATGTTGAAACTTCTTAACCTCGGGCTTATCGACGACGAGCAGCTTGAGATGATACTTGACCGAGGCGCTATGATCGGCCCCAAACCGGTTACGCTCGACCAGGTCAAATTGGTAGCGACATCGTTTGTGTTCGGCGATTCCGCGGATGTGGACAATCTGACGTGGATCGATACGGACGAGTCTCCACTCCAGGTCCACTGATATGTCGTTGGCCGGTAAGAAAGTGCTGGTCGGCTTGACCGGCGGCATTGCCTGCTACAAGATCCCCTATCTCGTCCGCTTTCTCCGTAAGGATTCCGCTGAGGTGCAAGTAGTGATGACCGCCGCCGCGACCAGGTTCATTACGCCCCTCACGCTCGAATCGGTGGCAAATCGCCCCGTTGCGGTCGAGCTGTTTCCCGAAGGTCAATACGTGGCCACCCGACATATCGATCTGGCCGAATGGCCGGATCTTGTTGTTGTTGCCCCGGCGACCGCGAATGTTGTGGGCAAAATTGCCTCCGGCATCTCCGATGACCTGCTCACGACAGTCATCTGCGCGACACCGCGACCGGTTATGCTGGCTCCTGCCATGAACCCCCAGATGTGGGGAAACCCGGTGACACAAAGAAATATCGCCCTGCTGAAGGAACTGGGCTATCGCTTGATAGACCCGGAGGAGGGGGAGATGGCATGTGATCACGTCGGTGTCGGGAGAATGGCCGAACCGCAGGAGATTTATGAACTGGTGAAGCAGTTCTTCTCTTCCGGATCTGAAAAAAAAAAGCCCATCGCCCGCTCGCGGGCAAAAAAGTAATCGTTACCGCCGGTCCCTGCCGCGAGACAATTGACCCCGTCCGGTTCATCTCAAATCGCTCGTCCGGTAAAATGGGCTATGCTTTGGCACGGTCCGCCGTGGAGTCCGGCGCGGAAGTCGTTCTGATTTCCGGCCCAACCAGCCTGCCGGCTCCAAGCGGTCTCACCTTCCACACGGTGGAAACTACTCAGCAGATGTACGAGGCGGTCTCGCGCGAATTCGAATCCTGCGACTGCCTGATCATGGCGGCGGCGCCGGCAGACTATAGACCGGCGCGGCCTTCGGATACCAAACTCAAGAAGCGCGCTGACGCCCTGGCGCTCGAGCTTGTGCCGACCGTCGACATTCTGCGCGAAATGGGACTGCGAAAGCGCCCGGGGCAGGTTCTGGTCGGTTTTGCACTGGAAACCGACCACGGCCTCGTGAACGCCCGTGAGAAACTCAGGGCCAAGAACCTCGACATGGTCGTCCTGAACAGCCCATCCGATCCGCATTCGGCATTTGATCACGACACCAACCAGGTGACCATTATCGTTCCCGGAGCAAAGCCGCGCAGCCTCGACCTTATGCCCAAATCGGAATTGGCAATAGTTCTGCTTGATGCAATTGCCCGCATGTTGTAAGCTACCGGTTGTCATGTCACGAGGGGATCATGAGCGAATATCGCAACAGTCTGTACGTGCTGCTTCGGCAGGCGCTGGCCGCCCAGATGGACCTGGGGATCAGTGAACTGGTCATCGGTTCCAACTCGGCCGCAGGCATGTCGCCTGATAAACTGGCCGAAGCGGTCGCCGTCCGACAAGTGTCGGTCGCCGAAGCGCTGGCAGCCGGACAGAAACAAAACCACGTTGAACAGGCGTCATTGGGCATTATGTCTCAGCCAACGTATGACTCACTTGCAGCGCATGAAGCGGCCATATGCACATGCCAGTTGTGCCCGCTCGGCAAAACCCGTGACAAATTCGTTTACGGAGTGGGCAACCCCAAGGCGGATGTAATGTTCATCGGAGAGGGGCCGGGGGCCGAGGAGGACCGCAGGGGCGAGCCGTTCGTGGGCCGTGCCGGCCAGCTGCTGGACAAGATCCTGGCCGCGATGCAACTTGACCGAACCAAGGTGTATATCGCCAACGTCGTCAAATGTCGACCGCCCGACAATCGTGACCCTCTTCCCGAAGAAATGAGTCAGTGCCTGCCGTACCTGAGAGAGCAGATCCGTCTGATTCGTCCGAAGATGATTTGTGCGCTGGGCCGTATCGCCGCGCAAGCCCTGCTTAACACCTCCACTCCATTGGGCAAGCTCCGCGGCTCCTGGCACCAGTTCGAGTCGATACCCCTGCTGGTGACATATCATCCTGCCGCGTTGCTTCGGTTTCCTCAGTACAAGAAAGACACATGGGCGGATATGCAGTTGATCCTGGCCCGTTTGAACAAGGCCGTCTGAAAAGGATAGTACCTATGGCCACGCGCGCGCACGCCGAAAAAGACATCAGCCGTCTGCAGCCGCCACAGTCGCTCGATGCTGAGCAAGCGGTACTGGGTGCCGTTCTCAAGGACGCCGGGGCCATAAACCGGGCTATCGAACTGCTCGACAACTCGTCATATTTCTACTCTCCGAGGCATCAGATCATCTATCAGGCGGTTCTTGAACTGTACAACCGCAACGAACCCTGCGACATCACCACGGTCTCGAATGAACTGGCCCGTCAGGCGCAGCTCGACAAGGTCGGGGGCCGCGTGTATCTCGTGGAGCTGGTCGAGGGAGTGGTATCGGTGGCCAATGTCGAGTCGCATGCCACCATTGTCCTCGAGAAGTCGGTCCTCCGACGCCTTATTCAAACCTCGAGCGATATCGTGCAACAGTGCTACGATGGCGCGCAGGCCGTTGATGATCTGCTTGACCAGGCGGAAGCGCACATCTTTACGATCTCGGAAAGCAGGTTACGCCAGGGATTCGTGCCGATCGAGGGTCCGGTACATCAGGTGTGGCGCGAAGTGGAGAATCCGGAATTGGCCCGATCGGCGCTGTCGACAGGCTATCACGAGATCGACCGGCTCACTGACGGGCTTCGAAACGGCGATCTGATCGTGATTGCCGGCAGACCCTCGATGGGCAAGACGGCATTCGCCCTGAATATCGTTGAGTCCGTGGCGATTGAAAACAAGAAGGGTGTCGGCATATTCTCGATCGAAATGTCGCGTGAGCAGCTGGTTACTCGTATGCTGTGCGGACGAGCGGGTGTCAATCAGCAGCGCGTGCGCTCCCAGCGAATCAACGAGCCTGAGAAGCGCAAGCTAGCGATGACTGCCGCCAAGCTCTCGGAGTCGCCCATTTTTATCGATGATTCTCCGCTGCTGTCAGCACTTGAAATGCGAGCGAAAGCCCGAAGGCTTAAGTCCCAGCACGATGTCGGACTCATTATTGT
Source organism: Candidatus Zixiibacteriota bacterium (assembly GCA_034003725.1). NCBI lineage: Bacteria > Pseudomonadati > Candidatus Zixiibacteriota > Candidatus Zixiibacteriota bacterium. The sequence goes on along the minus strand of JAVEYB010000012.1, from coordinate 20,410 downwards.
CGACTATATCCAGATGATGCACGCCTCGGGAAGACTGGAAAATCGTCAACAGGAAATCGCGCAAATCTCCCGCTCGATGAAATCACTGGCAAAAGAACTGAATGTACCTGTCATCGCAATCTCCCAGCTTTCCCGTATGGTTGAACAGCGGGGAGGAGACAAACGGCCGCAGCTCGCTGATCTTCGTGAATCGGGCGCGATCGAGCAGGATGCCGATGTTGTGATGTTCGTCTACCGACCTGAGTTCTATCTTTCCCATCTGGAAAAGACCGACCCGAAGTATATGGAAGTTGAAGGAAAGGCCGAGATAATCGTCGCCAAACAGCGGAATGGCCCGACCGGCGTGGCGCAACTGTCTTTCCGAAAAGAACTGGCGCGATTCGGAAATCTCGAACGGGGCCATCGGGAGCTGCCCCCCGGGGCCATCCCCGTTGACCGCGGCGATCCCGATCCCGGCGACATCCCGTTTTAGGAGGTGCCTTGCTGCGACCGATAAGTGCCCTTGGCCGACGCGGCATCCACATGGTGAACCGCGCCGGCGGCATGTCAATCATGCTGGGCGAGTTCCTGTATACGTTGCGTAGCCTGCCCCGGTCACTGCCGCTGTTGGTCGACCAGTTGTATCAGGTGGGCGTTCGTTCGCTGCCGCTCATCATCATAATATCAGTATTCGTGGGCGCCGTCTCGGCGTGGCAGGCTGCTTATCAGTTCAAGTTCATTGGCGCACCACTTCGCTTTCTCGGGCAGGCGGTCGGCAAAGCTACCGTCATCGAGCTCGCCCCCGTGTTGTCGGCTCTGGTGTTTGCGGGACGTGTGGGAGCGGGGATTACCGCGGAACTCGGAACGATGAAAGTGACCGAGCAAATCGACGCGTTGGAATCCCTCGGCATCAATCCTGTCAGGTATCTCGTGATGCCGAGAATCCTCGCGTGCGTCGTTATGGTTCCGCTGTTGGTGACCTTCGCCAATTTTATCTCGATCATGGGTGGTCTGGTCGTCTCCGTGATTGGCGTCAATGTGTCATCGGAGACCTTCTTGTTCGGCTTTCGCGATTCGTTCAAAATCACGGACTTCCTGGGCGGGCTTACCAAAGCCGCTGTGTTCGGGTTGTTGATCGGTTTGGTAGGCTGTTATGAGGGTTTTCGCACGCGTGGCGGCGCCCAGGGCGTGGGGCTGGCAACCACAACGTCGGTAGTGACTTCCTCCGTGCTCATTCTTGTGTTCAATTTCATCTTTGCAATGATTCTGTTTCGGTTGTGACATGAGTACCCCGGCCGGCCATAGCTTGATTTCAATTCGCGGACTGTGCAGGCGATTCGGAGAACAGGTCGTTCTGGATCATCTGGACCTGGATATTGATGCCGGGGAGTCAGTGGTCATTATCGGGCAATCCGGCACCGGCAAGTCCGTCCTGCTGAAACACATCATTCGCCTGCTCAGCCCGGATTCCGGACAGGTTCTTATTGACGGTCAGGATATCACCGACCTGTCCTTCGAAGAACTGGTGCCGATCCGTCGGAAGTTCGGCATGCTGTTCCAATCCGCGGCGCTGTTTGACTCGCTGACAGTTGCGGAAAACGTGGGGCTCGGTCTCAAGGAAGCGCGCCATCATCACCCCGGGGACATCAAGCGAATCGTACAGGAAAAACTGGACATGGTGGGCCTCGCCTCCGCTGCCGACAAGTATCCGAGCGAGTTGTCGGGGGGAATGCGCAAACGCGTCGGAATGGCGCGTGCGATCGCCGCCGACCCTGAGATACTGCTGTACGATGAACCCACGACCGGGCTTGATCCCATAACGGCCGATGTCATCAACGACTTGATCGTCGCCTTAAATCAGCGGCTGCACGTAACATCGATTGCCGTCACCCACGACATGACCTCGGCATTCAAAATCGCCGACCGCATCGTCATGTTGTACCAAGGGAGGGTTGAGTTTACGGGGACTCCCGACGAGGTTCGTTCGGCGGCAAATCCGGTAGTGCAGCAGTTCATCCACGGTCGTGCCGCCGGGCCGATTCAGGTACGCTGATGTCAACTCGCCGAAAAATCAAGACAGCTTACTTCTGCTCGCAGTGCGGCGCCGAACACCCGAAATGGCAGGGCCAGTGCCGCGAGTGCGGCGCATGGAACAGCCTGATCGAGGAACGCGCACCCGTACGAAAAGCCGCGCCCTCAAGACCTTCCGCCGGCCGTCCCACCAGAATCGTGGATATCCAGCCGGAGTCCCGAGAGGGCTACGTGAGCGGAATCCCCGAGCTCGATCGTGTTCTTGGCGGCCGCATCCTGCCCGGCATGACCGTGCTGCTGGGAGGAGAGCCCGGAATCGGCAAGTCGACCCTCTTGCTGCAGGCCGCTGACGCATACTCGCGGGCAGGACTGCCGGTTCTCTATGTCACCGGAGAAGAATCGCTCCCTCAAGTGAAGATCCGCGCTCAGCGGCTCGAACTGACGGGTGAAAACGTTACCGTCGTAAACTGCACTGAGGTAGCCGAGATTTTGTCGATGATTGCCGCCGGAGAATTCGCCGTCGTATTGATCGATTCAATTCAGACGGTGGCGTCCGAGCAGTTCGATTCCCCTCCGGGGACGGTCGGGCAGATCCGGGAGTGTGCCGGGCAGCTGATCCGTGCGGCCAAAACGGAAGGATGCGCGTTGTATCTGGTCGGTCATATCACCAAGGAAGGAATGATTGCCGGACCCAAAGTGCTCGAACACATGGTTGATACGGTCGTCTATTTCGAAGGCGACTCCGCCCACCTCTATCGAATCCTCCGGGTCACCAAAAACCGGTTCGGCTCGGTCTCGGAAATCGGACTATTCCAGATGACCTCTCGCGGCTTGATGGATGTCGCCAACCCGTCCTCGTTTTTCCTCACGGAGAACGACCAACCTGCGCGCACCGGCGCCGCCGTGACCGGCATCTGCGAGGGAAACCGCCCGCTTCTTGTCGAGGTCCAGGCGCTGGTGTCGTCGGCCGCCTATGGCAACCCCCAGCGTGTTGCAGGCGGAATCGACGGCAAGCGTCTCTCGTTGCTGCTCGCGATCCTCGAAAAACGGTGCGGCTACCCTATGGGTACGCACGATGTTTTCGTCTCTGTCGCGGGAGGCCTGAAGCTCACGGAACCGTCGATCGATCTCGCCGTGATGGCAGCCATTGTCTCGTCGCTGCAGAATCGATCCATCGCATCGGGAACCCTTGTAGTTGGTGAAGTCGGGCTGTCGGGGGAGGTGCGGGGAATCACGATGGTTGATCGACGAATCGCCGAGGCCACAAAACTCGGGTACACCACAGCCGTCATACCAAAAGGCAACATGTCGCAGGTAGGGGAGACCACCATTGAAATCATCGGTGTCTCCGATCTGCAGGGTGCATTGGAAAAAGTCATTGGCTGACAAACCTATCTACACCCTCAAGACCACCGACGGCGCTGCCCGCCGTGGCGAAGTGAGCACCGGGCACGGCACGTTCCAGACCCCGGCTTTCATGCCCGTGGGCACAGCCGGGTCGGTGAAAGCGATGACCGCCGAAGATGTGGAATCTTCGGGTACGGAGATCATGCTCGCCAACACGTACCATCTGTATCTCCGTCCCGGTCACGAAACGGTCGCGGCTATGGGCGGGCTCGCGAAGTTTAACGGATGGAATCGTCCCACGTTAACCGATTCCGGCGGCTATCAGGTGTTTTCGCTTCGTGAACGGGCGCGACTGTCGGACGACGGCGTGGATTTCGCCTCGCACATCGACGGTTCCCGGCACCTGTTCACGCCGGAACGAGTGATGGAAATACAGCACGCGCTCGGCGCGGACATTATCATGGCCTTCGATCACTGTGTCGCGTATCCGGCCGTCGAAGGAGTCGCCGCCGACGCAGTACGCCGCACCTATGACTGGGCAAAACGGTCACTCGATCGGCACCTCGAATTGTGCGCTGATGAGACTGACTATCGCCGTTTGCTGTTTGGCATCGTACAGGGCTCCACGTTTAACGGCCTCCGCACGATTTCCGCAGAGCAGATCGTCTCGCTCGACTTTCCCGGCAATGCAATCGGCGGTCTGTCGGTCGGTGAGTCGAAGGAAGAAATGGAAGAAACCCTCGCCCACACCGTCACCCTGCTTCCCGGCGATCGCCCGCGATATCTTATGGGTGTCGGGTATCCCGAAGACATCCTCATGGCCGTGTCGTATGGCGTCGACATGTTCGACTGTGTTTTGCCAACTCGCAATGCTCGAACCGGTCAGGTATTTACCTCAACCGGTCCTCTGGTTTACCGCAATGCCGAGTTCGCCCGTGACGACCGTCCGCTTGACATCCACTGCGACTGCCGGGTGTGCCGCCGCTATAGTCGGTCCTACCTCCGCCACCTGTACAACCAGTCCGAGATCACGGGGCTGGTGTTGGCGACGTACCATTCCGTCTACTTCTATCAACGGTTGATGAGAGGGATCAGGGAAGCTATTGAAAGCGGCGAATTCGATCGGTTCCGCCGCGAGTTTCTCGCACGCTACTTCAGCAACGTAAACACGTAGCCGAGTGATAATCGGAACGAGTTGTTCCGAAACGTGTCTGTGAACACCTCATCGCGGCCGTTGGGCAGCGATCGGTGATAAACAAATCCCGGTTTCAGCTCGGTAATGGCCACTTCAAGGGACAATTTCTCCCGAAATCGCAGCCCCAGCGTGATGCGGTAGCCGAGGTCGGTATTGACGTCGATGTCGGTCGTGTAGTCTTGCCGGTACAACGCATCAAGTTCGCCCGACGTCGGCACAAAGTGCCCAAACCCCCATGCCATCCCGAGGCCGAGATAGCCGGTGAGCCGGTTTGTGCCCCTGTAATAGATAGCTTCGAGGATCAGGATCCCCTGGTAAAACTCACCATCCGGGTACACAATTGACCGAATCTCTCCGAACCGCCCGTCAATTCCGCCCCTGAATACCACGGGGTGGTGGGCGAGCATTTCGAATTTGGCGGTGATATCCGGGCCCGTTCCGACTATGCCGTTGGATGTATTTGCGCCCGCCGTGATATGGAGAGCCATATTGTCAAGGGTATCTTGGACAACGGGGTTCAAAGGGGCGATGGGCAAGCTAAGCCACCCTGCGAGCAGCAATCCGTACATAAACTCTCCTATAAGGATTTGGAATATAAACGATTATCCCGGTCAAGCGGGGAAAAAATAAACGACGGACGAGAGCAGATTTACATCAATAGTCCTGGTCGGCAGCTGACGGACGTGAATTTTGTAACAAACCACAATCGCATCAATTCATTGCTGTCACGCCGTAAATTGTTGTCCGGTATACCGAAAATGCCCCGAAACGGTGGGGAAACCGGTTGACAAACCAACTGGAAAATCTATATTAACCGCTTATTGTGCCCGATGCGGGTTCCTCTATTATAGCCGCGTCGGCAATATACAGGTGAGGCGATAAATATCTCTTTGCGATGGAGTCAATTATGGCGACCCCGACTGTCTACAAGAACTTCATAAATGGCGAGTGGGTAGCGTCTCGATCTGGCGAGACATTTGAGAACCGCAACCCTGCCAACACCGACGAAGTAGTCGGTCTCTTTCAGAAATCGACGGCTGAAGATGTCAACGATGCGATCACCGCTGCGGCCGACGCTTACCGCAAGTGGCGTCTCGTTCCGGCGCCCAAGCGTGGCGAAATCCTTTATCGGGTTGCCGCCCGTCTGCTCGCCGAAAAGGAGAGACTTTCCAGGGACATGACCCGCGAAATGGGCAAAATCCTGGCCGAGACCCGTGGCGATACGCAGGAAGCGATCGACATGACGTTTTACATGGCCGGTGAAGGACGCCGTCAGTTCGGATTCACGACACCGTCGGAGATGATGAACAAATTCAATATGGCGGTACGCCAGCCGCTCGGTGTCTGCGGATTCATCACACCCTGGAATTTCCCCATGGCCATCCCGTCATGGAAGATGATGCCGGCGCTTATCTGCGGCAACACCGTTGTGATTAAGCCCGCCACCGATACGCCCCTCTCGGTCGTCAACCTGGTCCAGGTGTGTCACGAAGAGGGTATCCCCGCAGGCGTGGTAAACATGGTAACCGGCGCGGGCAGCAAGGTCGGACAGCCCCTGATCCACGATCATCGCGTGCGCGTGGTGTCGTTTACCGGTTCGACCGAGGTCGGTCGAAAGGTGTCGGAGGCGTGCGCTCCGAAGTTCAAGCACTCCTGCCTCGAGATGGGCGGCAAGAACCCTCAGATCGTGATGGACGATGCCAATCTCGAACTGGCCGTAGAGGGCGCGCTGTGGGGTGCGTTCGGTACGACCGGACAGCGGTGCACGGCGACCAGCCGCCTCATCGTCCACAAGGACGTTTACAGCAAGACGGTTGACATGATAGTCAAGCGGGCCAATGCGCTCAAGGTAGGCAACGGCCTGGACTCGTCTGTCCAAATGGGGCCATGCGTCAACCAGGCGCAGCTCGATACCGTCCTCAGCTACATAGAAATCGGCAAAAAGGAAGGTGCCCGTCTCGTTGCAGGCGGGGAACGTCTCGCGGGCGGGGACTTCGACAAGGGATTCTTCGTGCGGCCGACCATCTTCGCGGACGTCACGCAGAAGATGAGGCTGTGGAAGGAAGAAATATTCGGCCCGGTGCTGTCAATCGCCGTGTTCGATACGTTCGATCAGGCGATCGAAATGGCAAACGATACGGAGTATGGCCTGTCAGCCTCCATCTATACCCAGGATATTAATAAGGCCTACGTCGCCATGCGTGATGTCTACACCGGTATCTTCTACGTGAATGCGCCGACTATCGGCGCCGAAACTCACCTGCCGTTCGGCGGCACGAAGAATACCGGCAACGGCCATCGTGAGGCGGCCGCGGCGACGCTCGAAGTGTACAGCGAATGGAAGTCAGTCTATGTCGATTTCTCGGGACGCATTCAACGTGCCCAGATCGACAACCAATAGTCCGGATACGCCGATGGGAGAGTGGGTCAGCGGTATGGCGCAGTGTAAGTTCATAGTGGGACGGACGGGCGAGTCTGGCGATCCGCATCGCGCCTGTCGCCTGGTCTATCTGGTTTCGTTCATGTGGATGGCATCATCGATATAAGGATCTGGTGGATGCATCCCTTCGATGCACCGAAAGTCGGGTGAACGAACACGCAGAACAAACGAGAAAGGATCAGATAGATGGCAGCCAGGAAAAAAATCATCATCATGGGAGCCGCCGGACGCGATTTCCACAACTTCAACGTGCTCTATCGTGACAACGCCGATGTCGACGTCGTGGCCTTTACGGCTACGCAGATTCCCGATATCGAAGGACGCAAGTACCCGGCATCGCTGGCCGGAAAGCTGTATCCGAAAGGCATTCCCATACACGCCGAGTCCGAACTGCTCGATCTGATCAAAAAACATGGCGTCGATGAAGTCGTCTTCTCCTATTCCGATGTTCCCTACCAGTACGTGATGGAGAAGGCGGCCCACGTCATGGCGGCCGGCGCGCGCTTTGCCGTTGAGGGCGGTTTGCCGACCATGATCAAGTCCACCAAGCCGGTGGTGGCCGTTTGCGCCATTCGGACAGGCTGCGGCAAGTCGCAGACGACCCGTCGCGTCGCCGAAGCGCTGCAGGCTATGGGCAAGACGGTTGTCGCCATTCGCCATCCCATGCCCTACGGTGACCTGGAAAAACAGCGTGTCCAGCGCTTTGCCAAGCTCAGCGATCTCGACAAACACAAATGTACGATCGAAGAGCGCGAGGAGTACGAGCCGCACATCATGCACGGCGTGACAGTCTTCGCCGGAGTCGACTACGAGGCGATTGTCCGCGAGGCGGAGAAAGAGGCCGATGTCATTTTGTGGGACGGCGGCAACAACGATATGTCCTTCTACAAACCGGACCTGCAAATCACCGTCGTCGATCCGCACCGGCCGGGCCACGAACTGAGCTACTATCCGGGGCAGAATAACCTGTTGTTGGCCGACGTGATCGTGATCAATAAAATCGACTCGGCCGATCCGGATGACGTCGCCGAGGTCCGCGCGAACATCGCCGAATATAATCCCGGGGCGATCGTGGTCGACGCAGCCTCTCCGCTCGATGTGGATCACCACGAGTTGATCCGCGGCAAGCGGGTGCTGGTTGTTGAGGACGGCCCCACCCTGACACACGGCGAGATGGAATACGGTGCCGGTGTCGTGGCCGCTGTCAAGTATGGTGCTTCCGACCTCGTCGATCCGCGACCATACACCGTCAAGTCGATTACCGAGACTTTCCGGAAATACCCCGGAATCGGGACGCTGTTGCCGGCCATGGGGTACGGTGACAAACAGGTCAAGGACCTCGAGACGACCATCAACAAGACCGACTGCGACGCGGTGGTGATTGCCACGCCGATCGACCTCACCCGGATCATCAAGATCAACAAACCGACGGTACGGGTGCATTACAGCCTGCAGGAGATCGGTACACCGACGCTGGCTTCCATACTTGAGGCCAGGTTCTCGACAAAAAAGGTGGCAACGAAAAAGCAGAAATAGGACCGGTACACGGGGTGAGCGCCGCGGCGCTCGCCCCGAACCACAAATGAACGTACTCAGGATGACAGGCGCGGACAAAAAAAAGACGGCGGTGGTGGCCCTCGGCGGGAATGCAATCACACTCCCCGGCCAGGAAGACAACATCACCAATCAGTTTGCCAATACGCGCAATTCGCTGGGCGGGATAATCGAGCTTGCCCGCAACGGCTATAAGCTGGTGGTGACGCACGGCAACGGTCCGCAAGTCGGCAACGCGCTGCTGCGAGTGGAACTCGCGCGCGGACGCGCTCCCGAACTCCCGCTCGGTGTGCTGGTCGCTGACACGGAGGGCGGTATGGGGTACATGATCGAGCAGTCCCTGCAAAATCGCCTGCGCGTCGAAGGTATCGATCGACCGGTCGTGACGATTATCACGCAGATGCTCGTTAACCGCGATGACCCGGCGATCCTCAACCCGACAAAGTACGTCGGCCAGTTCTACAATGAAGTCGAAGCGACCGTCTTTTCGGAGACTCGGGGCTGGCAGATGAAGCAGGATGCCAACCGGGGATGGCGGCGAGTCGTGCCTTCACCGGTCCCCTATAAGGCAGTCGAGGGCGACACCATCAAACGGCTGGTAGCCGACGGAACGATTGTCATCGCAGGTGGCGGCGGTGGCATTCCCGTCTATGTCGACGACAAAGGCAATTACGAAGGGATCGATGCCGTGATCGACAAGGATCTCGCCTCCGCGGTCCTTGGCAACGAAATCGGAGCCGGAATCCTGTCAATCCTGACTTCAGTAGACAAGGTTAGTCTCAACTTCGGCCGGCCCGATCAGGTCGATCTCGACGAACTGACAGTGTCGGAACTGAAAGAATATCTTAGGGCCGGGCAGTTTCCGCCCGGATCGATGGGTCCCAAAATCCAGGCAGCAATTGCCTTTATCGAGAACGGAGGCGACCTGGTGACCATCACGTCATTTGCGAACGCGGCGCAGGCCGTGTTCGGAAAGGCCGGGACAAGGATTATTCCGGGATAGGTATGTGTCAATTGTCGAAGGAAGTGGTTGAACAAATACTGGCGAAGGGTCGGATATACGAAGTCGGCGGTGCCGTACGCGACCGTTTCCTCGGTCATCGCCCGATTAAGGATCGCGACTACCTCGTGACCGGTATCCCGTACGACGCACTCACCGGTATTTTGCGCCGCTTTGGCCGCGTGGATCTGGTGGGGCGTTCGTTCGGTGTGATCAAGTTCACCCAGTATCACGATTCTACACCCCGCACGTTTGACATATCTCTGCCGCGGCGGGAGTACTCCACCGGCACCGGCCACAGGGATTTCGACGTCGAATTCGATCCGAATCTTCCCGTCGAGGCCGACCTCGTCCGTCGCGATTTCACCATCAACGCCATGGCGATTGCGCTGCCCGGAGGGGAGTTGATCGACCCGCTGGAAGGTATGGTCGATCTGAAGAATCGATGCCTGCGCATGACTTCGCCGACGTCATTCCCCGAAGATCCGCTGCGCATGCTGCGAGCGGTCCAGTTCTCTGCACGTTTCGGCTTCGAAATCGAGCCGTCCACTCTGGCGGCTATGACGCAACACCATGCCCTGATTCACTCGGTTTCGGCGGAGCGCATCGCAGAAGAGCTGAACAAGTTGCTTGAAAAAGCCGAAAACCCGTCGCACGGATTTCGCCTGATGCAGAAAACCGGATTGCTTGCCGCAATCCTTCCTGAACTGGATGCGTGTGTCGGCGTGGAACAGCCGGGCGGTTATCACCGCTACGACGTCTTTGAACATACACTCCACGTGCTCGATGCCTGCCCGATGAATCTCAGGCTGCGCATGGCGGCGTTGTTCCACGATATCAACAAACCGCAGCATCGACGTCTGACCGATACCGGCGCGACCTTCTACGGCCACGAGACCTCCGGTGCGCACACTGCGCTGGCGGTGCTGAAGCGGCTTCGCTATCCCAGGGACTTTGCGCACGACGTTGCCGTCCTCGTCGAAAGACACATGTTCACGACGGCGGTCACGGACAAAGGTATGCGCCGGCTCGTTCGCAGGGTGGGGCAGGAGCTCATCTTCGACCTGCTTGATCTCCGCCGCGCGGATGTTGTCGGACAGGGGATGGGAGGAACCACCGAAGATGTGGACGAATTCGAACGAAACATCCGCGAGGAGCTGGAACGAAAACCCCCGTTCGGTTTGAACGACCTGGCCATCAACGGTATTGATGTCATGACCATCCTCGCATTGAAGCCGTCCAGGCAGGTGGGCGACGTGCTGAATTACTTGCTGGAAAAAGTCCTCGACAATCCGGAAGACAACACGCGGCAACGCCTCATCGAACTTGCCCGCGACTATCACGAGAGCGGATCTGACATCAACGATAGCGATAAAAACGAAGGAACGAACTGATGAACGTGCACGAGTATCAGGCGAAGCAGCTGTTTGCACAGGCCGGAATACCGGTCCCTCCGGGTGATGTCGCGACAACGCCCTCCGAAGCCTTCGCACTCGCCGAGCAGTACAACAAGCCGGTGATGGTCAAGGCGCAGGTACATGTCGGCGGTCGCGGCAAGGCCGGCGGCGTGAAGTATGCGGAAAACGCCGAGGCTGCGCGCGTGTTGGCAACCAAGATCATCGGAATGGATATCAAGGGCTTCGAAGTCAAAAAAGTGCTCGTTACGGTGGCGGAGGAGATTCTCTCGGAAGCCTACGTCGGCATTGTCCTCGACCGCGCAAGTCAGCGGCCGGTTATCATGGTTTCGCCCGCGGGTGGCATTGATATCGAGGAAGTCGCCGCCAAAACGCCTGAGAAGATTTTCAAGCTCGCGGTCGATCCGGTGGTCGGACTCAAGCCTTTCCAGGCGCGAGAACTCGCATACAGACTCTACCGCGACATAAATCAAGTCCGACAGGCCGCCGACATCATCATGAAACTGTACAACGTGTATTGGCAGAACGACGCATCGCTCGTCGAGATCAATCCGCTGGTTACCGTTCCCGGCGGCGCCGTCATAGCTCTTGACGCGAAAGTGAATATCGATGACAATGCGCTGTACCGCCAGCCCGCAATTGCCGCAATGCGCGATCTCGATGCGGAGCAGCCGTCGGAAGTGAAGGCCCGGGAAGCTGACCTGTCATTCGTCAAGCTCGACGGCAATATCGGCTGCATCGTCAACGGCGCCGGACTGGCCATGACGACCATGGACCTGGTCAAGCGATACGGAGGCGAACCTGCCAACTTCCTTGATATCGGCGGAAGTTCCAACCCGCAGAAAGTCGTCGCCGCTATGTCGATCATTCTGTCCGATTCCAACGTCAAGGCTATCCTCATCAACATATTCGGCGGCATCACTCGCTGCGATGACGTAGCCAACGGTATCGTGGAAGCATACAAAGAGCTGAGCCCCTCGGTGCCTGTCGTCGTGCGGCTCACCGGGACCAACGAAAAGGAAGCCGAAAGAATTCTGGCCTCGATGAATCTTCCGACCGCAGACACACTGGACAATGTCGTTAAAAAGGCCATCAAGCTGGCCGAGGCCACTGCCTAACCGGAGCGCGAAAAGGAAAAGACGCATGTCGATTTTCATAGACAAGAAAACAAGACTGTTGGTGCAGGGGATCACCGGACGCGACGGTTCGTTCCATGCCGCGCAAATGAAGAAATACGGCACCAACGTTGTGGGAGGGGTGACCCCGGGTAAGGGCGGCACCACGATCGCCGGCATCCCCGTGTTTAACACCGTATCCGAAGCCGTAGAAGCTACCAATGCCAACACGTCGGTTATATACGTCCCGCCGGCATTCGCGGCGGATGCCATTTACGAGGCTGCCGATGCAGGGATCAAGGTGATTGTTTGCATCACCGAGGGTGTTCCGGCGAACGATATGATGAAAGCCGTGCCGTTTGTGAAATCACGCGGCGCTCGGTTGATCGGTCCGAATTGCCCCGGGCTAATTTCCCCCGATCAGGCCAAAGTCGGGATTCTGCCCGGCACCATCGTGAAGAAGGGCAACGTGGGTGTGATCTCGCGCTCCGGCACGCTGACGTATGAGGCGATCTGGGCGCTGACCCTCGCCGGTATGGGACAAACCACCTGCATCGGTATCGGAGGAGATCAGGTCATCGGTACGAGTTTTATCGATGTCCTTGACGCGTTCGAAAAAGACCCGGCGACAAAAGCCGTCGTGATGATCGGCGAAATCGGTGGCAGTGACGAGGAAAAGGCCGCTGAGTTCATCAAGAAACACATGACCAAACCCGTCGTGGCGTTTATCGCCGGTCAGACTGCTCCCCCCGGAAAACGGATGGGACATGCCGGTGCTATCATATCCGGTGGCAGTGGGACCGCCGCTGATAAGATCGCTGCTCTCAACAAGGCGGGTATCCCCGTCGCGGGATCCCCGACCGAACTTCCGGCGATGCTTAAGGAACACATGGCGAAACAAAAAGCAAAGCCGGCTGGGAAACCTGCACCGAAGCAACCAGCGAAAAAGTCAACCAAGAAACCGGCAGCCGGCGGCGTAAAAAAGAGTAAGGCCAAACCGTCGAAAAAGACCGCCGGAAAGGTCGCGAAGAAGACGGCGTCAAAAACGAAGAAGATGACCTCGAAGAAAAAAGCAACGAAGAAGAGCAGATAGGTTACGTACAGGTGTGGAGAAGACCGCGAGAGTATAGCAGAAGCTGGGAGAAGCTTCGCAGGGAGCTATCATGAGCGACACAAACAGCACCGAGCAGGCCCGCCGGAAACCGCCGCAGACGAAATATGACTACTCCGTCGGGCCGCCGCCGGTAACGATCAATTTGTCCTGGTGCAAGGCATGCAATATCTGCATCGCCCTGTGCCCGACCCAGGTATTCGAACCGGATCGAGACGGCAAGCCGGTGCTTGCTCGCCCCGAATACTGCACGCAGTGCACCCTGTGCTGGATACACTGCCCGGACCTGGCCATAACCTCGAACTACAAGTAGGAACACGCGGGCAATGTCAGAAAGAGAACGTAAACTGCTGCAGGGCAACCAGGCCTGTCTGGTTGGCGCGATCTATGCCGGCATGCGATTCTATGCCGGATATCCGATTACGCCGTCGACCGAGGTGGCCGAGGGTTGTGCACGCGAACTGCCCAGGATTGGCGGGCGGTTCATTCAGATGGAAGACGAAATCGCTTCGATGGCTGCGATTATTGGAGCGTCGGTCTCCGGTCTCAAAGCGATGACAGCGACCTCCGGTCCGGGCTATTCGCTCATGGTTGAAAATATTGGCTATGCGTTCATGACCGAGACGCCGGTCGTCATCGTGAATGTTCAGCGCGGCGGACCGTCGACAGGACTGCCGACCAAGGTCAGCCAGTCGGATACGATGCAGGCTCGCTGGGGGACGCACGGCGACTATGTCGCGATTGCGGTAGCGCCGTCCACGGTGGCCGATACGGTAACCGAGACTATCCGCGCTTTCAATCTTGCAGAAAGGTTCCGCACTCCCGTGACCGTTCTGCTTGACGAGGTAATCGCGCACTCGCGCTCGATGGTGGAAATCCCTCAGGAGGGCGATTACGAGATCTACGAGCGTGTCCGACCGACCGAACCGCCCGGCAAGACATTCGAACCGTTCGCGTTGACCGAGAATATGGTTTCACCCATGGCGTCGTACGGCCAGGGCTATCGATTCATCATTACCGGCCTGACACACGACACCCACGGCTTTACGACCAATCGCGCCGACGAGACGAAAATCAAGCTCGACAAGCTTCGCTACAAGATAACCAACTTCGAGGAAGAGATCTACAAGCAGGAAGCGCACTGGACCGCAGATGCCGAAATCATCCTGATTGCCTACGGATCCGCCGCACGCGCCTCGCTTCAGGCGGCACAGATTGCCCGTGAAGCGGGCGCCAAAATCGGAGTCGTCCAGTTGTACACGATCTGGCCGTTCCCCGACCGACCCCTCAGGGATCTGTGCGGTCACGCGAAGAAAGTCGTCGTCGCTGAACTGAACATGGGGCAGATCGTGCACGAAGTGCGTCGAGCCCTCCCCGATGAGATCGAAGTTCACGCCGTGCAGCGATACGATGGAGAAATCCTGACGCCGCTTCAGGTGCTGGAGAAAGTGGACGAGGTGATGTGATGGCTACCGCTGCGAAACAGAAATCCGACGTTGTGCTGCAGTACCTCCGGCCGGGAAAGAAGTTTCCGTCGGTCTGGTGTCCGGGCTGCGGAAACGGCACCGTCATGAGCGCGATCATTCGCGCCGTTGATAAGCTTGGCTACAACAGGGATGAAGTTGTAATGGTTTCCGGTATCGGCTGCTCGAGCCGCATGCCCATCTATCTCGACTTCATGGCTCTCCACACCACGCACGGGCGCGCGCTGGCATTCGCCACCGGCGTAAAATTTGCCCAGCCCCACATGAAGGTGATCGTGGTGACAGGCGACGGTGACGCCCTGGCTATCGGCGGCAACCACTTCATCCATGCCTGCCGCCGCAATATTGACCTCACCGCGGTATTGATAAACAACAACATATACGGTATGACCGGCGGTCAGGGCTCGCCGACAACCCCCGATGCGGCATTTTCGACCACGACGCCCTACGGCAACGTCGAGAAGCACTTCGACGTCTGTGAACTGGCCACGGCCGCCGGTGCGACCTACGTGGGGCGCTCCACGGTGTATCACGCACCCCAGCTGGAGAAACAGATTTCTCAGGCCCTGGAGCACCGCGGTTTCTCGCTCGTCGAAGCGATCGCCAATTGCCACACGTACTTCGGACGCCTCAATAAGCAGGGCGATGCCGTGGCCATGTTGAACATGTTCAAGGACCGCTCGGTAACGACACAGAAGGCGAGCGAAATGTCGCCGGAAGAACTCAAGGACAAATGGATAATCGGAACGCTCTATGAAGACCGGGAACGGACCGAATACTGCGACGAGTACGAGAAGCTGGTCAACCGCGTGCAACAGGGAAGGAGATAAAAATGGGCTCTCTGCTTGAAAAAATCTCCGTACCTCAGGATCGCTTCGAGATCCGCTTGTCCGGTTCGGGCGGCCAGGGAATGATCCTCGGTGCGGTGATTCTCTCTGAAGCCATCGGCGCCGACGGTACCAAGAATGTTTCTCAGACGCAGTCCTATGGCCCCGAGGCCCGTGGCGGTGCGTCGAAGTCCGACGTCGTCGTTTCTAAGAACCAGATCTTCTACCCCAAGGCGATGAAGCTCGATCTCCTGCTTGCCATGACGCAGGAGTCGATGGATTCGTATTACAAGGACTTGAAAGAGGGCGGGACGCTGGTTATCGACAACGTTCTGGTGACCGACGTGCCAACCGACCACTACTACGGTCTGCCGTTCACACGCCTCGCTCGCGAGGAAGCCGGACACGTGATGGTGGCAAATGTCATCGCGCTCGGCGCAATCGCCGAACTCACCGGCGTTGTTGACAAAGAGAAGCTCCTTAAGGCCGTACTGGCACGCGCTCCGCGAGGCACCGAGGACAAAAACCGCAAGGCGGTGGAGATCGGCTTCCGCGAGGCAGCCAAACTCAAAAAGACCTGATGAAAAGGATGTTGTCGTTCATGAGCAAGACACTACTGATTATCAAGCCCGATGCGACCGAACGCAATCTCATCGGCCACGTCATCAACCGACTCGAAAAAGCCCGGTTCACCGTCGCCGATATCCGCATGGTACATCTGACTGAACAACAGGCCCGCCGGTTCTACGCGGTGCACGAAGGGAAGCCTTTCCTGAATTCCCTCGTGGCGTTTATGACGTCGGGCCGGGTGGTGCCGATGCTCCTGGAGAAGGACAATGCGGTTGATGACCTTCGCGAACTGATCGGTGCGACGGATCCTGCAAAAGCCGCCTGCGGGACCATTCGCGACGAGATTGGGCGCGATATAGAGAAGAACTCCGTACATGCGTCCGATTCCGATGACAACGCGGCCAAAGAAATCGCGTTCTTCTTCGGCCCGAACGCCATTTGATATCTGACGTCATTACCGGCGTTTGCGCCGGCGTCTGACCGAGCGCTTCGAGCCGCCGGTACGGGGACGAACCTGCGGCGCTCCAGGAGGGTGCGGGAGAAATGGCTCCCGGTGCATGGACATTACGCTTGCATATGGGAAGGCAACGCTGACTGTGACGGTACCCGACGGCGTACATGTGGATACCTTCGGTTCCCGCCGCAGCGGCGGGAGCTTGACACGCGACGTCTTTTTGCATCGGTTCCGGCAGTCCGGCGCCGATCGCGTCATGCGTTCGTCATCGCCGTTGATCATCGTCAATGACGGCTACCGCCATACGCCGACCGCCCTGATTCTCACATGGCTCGATAGCGACTTCCCCGGTCTCCTGGACCGCGCTTCGTACCTCGTCGCCACCGGCGCACACGGTGCTCCGACAGACGACCACTTCCGCAGCATCTTTGGCAAGCTCTATGGACGCCTGCTCGGACGAGTGACGGTGCACGATTGTCGAGATCGGAACTCGATGATGCCGGTGGGCCGCGATCGATTCGGGTGCGACGTGCTCTTGAACAGAACCGTACTGGAGCATGACGACGTGCTTGTGATCGGATCGGTCGAACCACACTACTTCGCGGGTTTTACCGGCGGACGTAAGTCGCTGTTCCCGGGACTCTGTGATTTGGACACCATCGAACGTAATCACAACCTCGCCAATTCGCTCGAAGCACGTCCCCTCCGCCTGAGCGGAAATCCGGTTGCCGAGCATTTTGACGAATTGGTGAGTATGCTCGCCGACCGCACCATCTATGCGGTTCAGGTAGTGGCGGACGCCGATCGCGTGATTCATGACGTCTCGTGCGGCGAGATTCGCGACGCTTTCGCACGAGCTGTCGCGGCCGCTCGCGCGGTATACGCCTGCGAGGTTGGCGCGCCGTACGACGCCGTCCTGTGCGAGATGCGCCCGCCCCTCGACAGCAATTTGTACCAGGTGCAGAAGGGACTGGAAAACTGTCAGGCTGCGGTGCGGTCCGGCGGCGCAGCCATCCTGGCGTCGGTTTGCGCTGAGGGTGTCGGATCCGAGCACTTCTTCCGGCAGGCGCTCACATGGGACCGCATTCGCAATTGCCCGCACGATGGAGTGCTTCGTTTCGGATCGCACAAGCTTTCGAGGGTAATCGCGATGTCGCAAAGGATCGATATTCGCCTTCTCTCGCAGCTTCCTCAGCAGGATGTTCGACAAGTTTTTTACGAGCCTATAGACGACCTGAACACTTATCTGACGGAGAGGAGAGCCTCGTATGATCTGGATAGGCTGGCGGTAGTGTATGACGCCGGCCATACGGTATTGACCGTGAAGGACAACTGAACCCACTAATGCCATAACATCCGGGAGGAGGCAATGAACAAGAAAATTGCCGTAATCGGGGCTGGAAACGTCGGTGCAACATGCGCTATGTACTTGGCCGAGGCCAATCTTGCCGACATCGTATTGATCGACATTCTGGAGGGCATTCCGCAGGGGAAGGCGCTGGATCTCACTCAGGCCGGGCCGGTGCGCGGCTACAACTGCATGCTGACCGGCAGCAACAACATGAAGGACATCAAGGGTGCCGACGTCGTTATAATGACCGCCGGTCTGCCGCGTAAACCCGGCATGACCCGCGAAGATCTCCTGACCAAAAACGCCGACATCGTCGGCTCGGTCGCCCGCGAGATCAAGAAGCACGCTCCCAGGGCGTACGTGATCGTGGTGTCTAATCCGCTCGACCTGATGACCTATCACATGCAGAAGGAGACCGGCTTTGAGAGCAGCCGCGTCCTCGGTCAGGCCGGTGTGCTCGACTCGACGCGCTTGCGCGCATTTGTCGCCATGGAGCTAAAGGTCGCCATGACCGATGTCCAGGCGATGGTACTCGGCGGTCACGGAGACACGATGGTGCCGCTGCCGCGGTACACCACGGTGGCCGGCATTCCGATCGGCGAACTGATCGACAAGGACCGGATCAAGGCTATTTCCCAGCGCACCGCGGAAGGCGGCGGCGAGATCGTCAAGCTGCTCAAGACCGGCTCAGCTTATTACGCACCGGCGGCGGCTTCGGTCGATATGTGCCGCTCGATCTTCTGCGACGAGAAGAAGGTCCTGCCGGCATCGGCTTATCTCACCGGCCAGTACGGCATCAAGGACATCTACATCGGCGTCCCCGTCGTACTCGGCGCCGGCGGTGTCGAGAAGATCCTCGAGCTGAAGCTGAGCAAGGCCGAGCTGGCGTCGCTGCAGAAGTCGGCGGCCACCTACAAAGAGCACCTCAAGATCATGGGCTACTAAGAGCACGCAGAGGAGAATCATGGCTCGTTACAAGCATATCGTTATTCCGGCGGACGGCGCTCCGATCAAGGTCCAGAATAAGAAGATCGTTGTTCCGGACAACCCGATCATCCCGGTGATCGAAGGCGACGGTATCGGTCGCGACATCATGAAGGCGACACGCCGGGTGGTCGACGCCGCGGTCGAGAAGGCCTACAAGGGCAAGAAGAAAATCGCGTGGATGGACGTCTACGCGGGCGAGAACGCCAACCGACTGTACAAGGAGTGGCTGCCCCAGGAGACGTTCGACGCGATCAAGAAGTACATCGTCGCCCTGAAGGGTCCGTTGACGACTCCGATCGGCGGCGGCTTCCGTTCGCTTAACGTGACGCTGCGACAGGTGCTCAACCTGTACGCGTGCGTTCGTCCGGTGCGCTATTTCGAAGGCGTCGGGTCGCCGGTCGTGGCTCCCGACAAACTCAATGTCATCATCTACCGCGAGAACACCGAAGACGTCTACGCCGGCATCGAGTGGAAGAAAGGCAGTGCGGACGCGAAGAAGGTGATCGCCTGGTTGAACAAGACGATGAAGACCGGCATCCGCACCGACTCCGGCATCGGCGTGAAGCCGATTTCGGCGACCGGCACCAAGCGGCTCGTGCGCAAGGCCATCCTGCACGCGATAACCAAGAAGCTCCCGTCGGTGACCCTGGTTCACAAGGGCAACATCATGAAATACACCGAAGGGTTCTTCCGCGATATCGGCTATCAGGTTGCGACCAAGGAGTTCCGCGCCCAGATCGTCACCGAGGACGAACTCTGGAGCAAGCACAACGGTAAGGCGCCGGCCGGCAAGATCGTCATCAAGGATCGTATCGCCGACTCGATGTTCCAGCAGATCCTGA
Source organism: Candidatus Zixiibacteriota bacterium (assembly GCA_034003725.1). Classification (NCBI taxonomy): domain Bacteria; kingdom Pseudomonadati; phylum Candidatus Zixiibacteriota; species Candidatus Zixiibacteriota bacterium. The sequence continues at coordinate 708 of JAVEYB010000012.1, read as the reverse complement.
CCCGGCCTGATGAGTACAGCGTCCTCGCGACGCCGAACCTCAACGGTGACTACCTGTCCGACGCCTGCGCCGCACAGGTCGGCGGTCTGGGCATGGCGCCCGGCGCCAATATCGGCGACTATGTCGGTCTGTTCGAGGCGACACACGGCACTGCGCCGAAGTACACCGACAAGGACATGGTCAATCCCGGCTCCCTGATTCTCTCCGCCGTGATGATGCTCGACTATCTCGGCTGGAGCGAAGCGGCCGTGATGATCGAGAAGGCAATCGAGACCACCATCCGCAAGAAGACGGTTACGTACGATCTGGAGCGGCAGATGAAGGGTGCGACGAAAGTGAGCACCTCGGAGTATGCCACGCAGATCATCAAAAACATGCAGTGATCGTCGATCCATTGACTGCTGCAAGCCCCGGCGCGGCCACTCGCCCGGGGCTTTTTGTTTTGGCGTCCGTCGGGTGCCAGATTGCCCGTCGCGGCGGGAGGACGACATGTGACGCCGGAGGACACATCGAAGATGTGTCAGTCTTGTAGGTCAGCTCCGTGTGCAGATGCAGAAACAGAAACGATTCAATGCCGAGTATACACGCACACGGTGCTGACATCGGATAGGCGGCGACAATGTCAGCACCGGTCGCTCGGCAGTCCAGTGCAGTTTGACCGGTGCGTCAATCGCGACCGGAGCTGACCTACAAGCCCGGCACTCGACG